>DASXJI010000304.1:0-2118 GCA_036497495.1 Mycobacterium sp. | reverse complement strand
TTCAAGTGGTTCGTCGACGGATTGATCAGCGGCACCATCGGTTTCGGCGGTGAGGAGAGCGCGGGCGCGTCGTTCCTGCGCCGTGACGGGTCGACGTGGACGACCGACAAGGACGGCATCATCCTGGCGCTGCTGGCGTCGGAGATCCTTGCGGTGACCGGCCAGACTCCGTCGCAGCGGTATGGTGCACTGGCCGAAAAGTACGGTGCGCCAACGTATGCCCGCATCGACGCACCCGCCGACCGCGAGCAGAAGGCTCGGCTGGCCAAGTTGTCACCGGAGCAGGTGACCGCGACCGAGCTGGCGGGCGAGGCGATCACCGCCAAGCTGACCACCGCGCCCGGTAACGGCGCATCGCTGGGCGGGCTGAAGGTGACGACGGAGAACGCGTGGTTCGCGGCACGACCGTCGGGCACCGAAGACGTCTACAAGATCTACGCGGAGTCATTCAAGGGGCCCGAGCATCTTGCGGAGGTCCAGGAAGCCGCCAAGGAAGTGGTGAATAAGGTCATAGCGTGAGTTCTGTCGCGGAGGGTGAATGTTCGGCTGACTCGAAGCAGAAGCTCCCGAGCGAAGTCTGGGTACTGATCACCGCAAATGTGGTGGTCGCCCTCGGCTATGGCGTCGTTTCGCCGGTGCTACCGCAGTACGCCCGCAACTTCGGCGTCAGCATCAGCGCCGCGACCTTCGTCATCACTGCCTTCTCGCTGATGCGGCTGATGTCCGCGCCGGCGAGCGGTCTGTTCGTCCAGAAGATCGGGGAGCGGCGCGTCTATGTGAGCGGGCTGCTGATCGTCGCGGTGTCCACGGGCGCGTGTGCCTTCGCGCAGACGTACTGGCAGTTGTTGCTCTTCCGCTCCCTCGGTGGGTTCGGGTCTGCGATGTTCACCGTCTCGTCCCTGGGGCTGATGATCCGGATCTCGCCGCCGGACGCCCGCGGACGGGTCGCCGGATTGTTCTCGAGCGCATTCCTGATCGGGTCGGTCGCCGGCCCGGTGCTGGGAAGCCTGACCGCAGGGCTGGGTCTGGCCGCGCCGTTCGCCATCTACGGTGTCGCACTCCTGCTCGCCGCGGCGGTGGTGTTCGTCAACCTGAGGCATTCGGCGTTGGCGGCACCCTCGGAGGACACCCACGAACCGGTGACGCTTCGGATTGCCTTGCGCAACAAGGCCTATTGGTCGGCGCTGTTCTCCAATTTCACGATGGGCTGGTCGGTGTTCGGCTTGCGTATTGCGTTGGTGCCGTTGTTCGTCACAGAAGTGTTGCATCGTGGGCCGCGCACGGCGGGTCTTGCGTTGGCGACGTTTGCGGTCGGCAACGTCGCGGCCGTCATCCCGAGCGGCCATCTGTCGGACCGCATCGGCCGCCGCACATTACTGATCGTGGGTCTGGCGGTGTCAGGGGTGGCGACGATGGCGGTGGGCCTGGCTTCGTCACTGACTCTCTTTCTTGCCGGTGCGCTGGTGGCGGGCGCGGCCGCCGGCATGTTCACCTCGCCGCAGCAGGCCGCTGTTGCGGACATCATCGGCAGCAAGGCGAGGGGTGGGACGGCCGTCGCGACCTACCAGATGATGGCTGACTTCGGCGCGATCGTGGGCTCACTCGCGGTCGGCGAGATCGCGCAGCATGTGAGCTTCGGCGCTGCCTTTGTGATCAGTGGCGCCATTCTGCTGGTCGGGGCGGTTGGCTGGATATTCGCACCAGAGACCCGGCTGCGGCCCTCGGAGCCGACCCCTGCCCGCGCGCTCGGCCCGGAGGTGGGCGGCGAACTGCCGTGACCAGCGGTTTTGAACGCTTCCCGCAGGTGGTGTAACTTCGATGAGCACAACTTCACGGGGCTATGGCGCAGCTGGTAGCGCACCACACTGGCAGTGTGGGGGTCAGGGGTTCGAGTCCCCTTAGCTCCACGTTGAAAACCCGTTCTGACCAGTGTCGGAGCGGGTTTACTTGTTAGCCGGATCGAGCCGCAGGACGCCATGTGTCCTAAATCTGTCCTACCGCTGAGGAGAAGACGTCCGCGGCTGCGGTCAGGCGGTCGTCGGTCACACGCCCATAGACGGCCTGGGTCATGCGCTCGGTATGGCCGTGCCAGGCGGCAACCACATCGGCGGCGATGCC
>DASXJI010000303.1:0-4375 GCA_036497495.1 Mycobacterium sp. | reverse complement strand
ACTCGGCACCACGCAGAGCGGCACGTTGGTGGCCAATATCCCGGTGCTGTTGTTCTGTGTCGCCTTCGGCCTGTCGATGGATTACGAAGTGTTCCTGGTCTCCAGGATTCGCGAGTACTGGTTGACTGCGACCGCGTCGCGGCCCGCTACGGCGGACACTAAGGCCAAACGCGCCGCCAACGACGAGAGCGTGGCGCTCGGGTTGGCGCGCACCGGCCGGGTGGTCACCGCAGCCGCGTTGGTGATGTCGATTTCGTTCGCCGCGTTGATCGCTGCGCAGGTGTCCTTTATGCGCATGTTCGGTCTCGGCCTGACCCTGGCCGTGCTGGCCGACGCGACGTTGGTGCGGATGGTGCTGGTGCCGGCGTTCATGCATGTTCTGGGCCGTTGGAGCTGGTGGGCACCCGGACCGCTGATGCGGCTGCACGAGCGGTTCGGCATCAGCGAGGCGGGATCCGAGCCGCTGCCGGTGTCTGCCGACCCTGCCGGCGGGCGACACCGTCGGCCCGACGCGGTTGCGGCCAGCACCGCCATGGCCGCATTTACTTCCACGACGGTCGGCAATGGTCGTTAGCTCGCCGGCGGACAGTCTTCGCCGGCGGCGCGCCCCGCGAGGATCCGGCGATCTACTGCGCGACGAAATCCTCGATGCGGCAACCGAACTCCTGTTCGATACTGGGCACGCCAAGGCCGTGTCGATCCGCTCGGTGGCTGAACGTGTCGGCGTGACACCACCATCGATCTACCTGCATTTCCAGGACAAGGACGCACTGCTGGACGCGGTGTGCGCGCGTTACTTCGAGAAGCTCGACGAGGAGATGCAGCGGGTGTCCGCGGCGCGGACGTCCACCGTGGAAGTGCTGCGAGCCCAGGGGTTGGCCTACGTCCGGTTCGCCACCGAAAACGCCGAGCTCTACCGGATCGCCACGATGGGCGAGTGGCGATCCGGCAGCAATGTCGACTCGGCGCTGGCCAGTTCGGCCTTCGCGCACATGTGCGCCACCGTCGACGTATTGATGCACGAGGGCGTGTTCCCGCGCGGCGATTCGGCCGCGGTCGCCCTGGAACTGTGGAGCGCCGCACACGGCGCGGCGTCAATGCTGATTGCCAAGCCACACTTGCCGTTCGGCGATGCCGACGCGTTTACCGACCGGATGCTCCGTGCCGTCTTTTTGGGCCACATGATCGCCGGACTGATCGAGGTCGAGGGCACTCCCGACCAACTGGTGGAGCAGTTGACGGCGCTCAAGTCTGCGGTGCGAGCATCTTCCTAGTAACCGTTTGCGAAAGGCTGGCAAGCCATGACGTCATCGACCGCTGACACCGTCGACCATCCGTTCTTCGCACGCATCTGGCCCGCTATCGCCGCGCACGAGACAGAGCAGATGCGGGAACTCCGTCGGGAGAACCTGGCCGGGCTGTCGGGCCGGGTGCTCGAAGTGGGTGCGGGCACCGGAACCAATTTCGAGCTCTACCCCGATTCCGTCGCGCAGGTCGTCGCGGTCGAGCCCGAGCAACGGCTGGTCGGACTGGCCCGGGAAGCGGCTGCCGGTGCGGCCGTTCCGCTCGAGGTCACCAATCGGACGGTAGAGAGTTTCTCGGCCGACGAACCATTTGACGCGGTGGTGTGCTCGCTGGTGCTGTGCTCGGTGACTGAGCCTGAATCAGTTCTGCGGCAACTGTTTTCGTTGCTGCGGCCGAGCGGCGAGCTGCGCTATCTGGAGCACGTTGCCAGCGGCGGAATCCGGGGCCGGTTCCAGCAACTGGTCGACGCGACGATATGGCCGCGGCTGGTGGGTAACTGCCACACTCACCGCCATACCGAGCAGGCAATCCGGGCTGCGGGGTTCGACGTCGAGAAGGCCCGAACGGAACAGGCTTTTCCGGCCTGGGTGCCGCTACCGGCGTCGGAGTTCGTCCTGGGCCGGGCGCGGCGCCCGGCTTAATTCAGTAGCGCGGGCAGTCGCTGCAGCAGCGTCGGCAGGGCCGTGCTGGCGGATTCGCGCACGGCGATCGTGGCGCTGCTGGACAGCGGCGTCGGCTCCGGGTTGACCTCGACCACGACCACTCCGCGGGCCAGCGCCATTTCGGGCAGACTGGCCGCCGGGTAGACGATGCTCGAGGTCCCCACCACGACCACCACGTCGGCGGTGCTCGTCGCCTCCACCGCACGCTGCCACGGCTCCTCGGGCAGTGCCTCGCCGAACCACACGATGTCGGGCCGGATCAAACCCCCGCAATCGCACGACGGCGGCACGACCTCCAGCGCAGGTTCCCGCATCTCCGGAAGTTCACCGTGGTAAGGCAGACCGCAAGTCGCGCAACGAAATTCGAATAGGCTGCCATGCAGGTGGTGCACGGGCGAGCTGCCGGCACGCTCGTGCAGGTTGTCGACGTTCTGGGTGACGACGCTGACCTCGGCGTGATCCTGCCAGGCCGCGACCGCGCGGTGCCCGTCATTGGGCTCGACGTTGCCGACCAGGTAGTGCCGCCAGAGGTACCAGCCCCAGACCCGCTCAGGATTGTGCTGCCAGCCTTGAACGCTGGACAACTCGTAGGGATCGAACTTGGCCCACAGCCCGTTCTTGTCGTCGCGGAACGTTGGTACGCCGCTCTCCGCGGAGATCCCCGCGCCGGACAGCACCGTGATACGCACCCCACCAAGATAGCGGGACTGCGGGATACTGAGCAGGTGGAGTTGGGGGAGTGGCGGCGGGTTGACGGACAGGCGGATAGGCCGCTGTTCGACCAACTCCGCCACCAGATCATCGAGGCCGTCCGGGCCGGGACGTTGCCGCCCGGGTCCCGGCTGCCGACGGTGCGCGAACTGGCCGGCGAACTAGGGCTGGCCGTCAACACCGTGGCCCGGGCCTACCGCGAGCTGGAGACCGCCGGGATCGTCGAAACGCGGGGCCGCTTCGGCACTTTCGTCGCTCGGGCCGACCCGTCGGACAGCGCGATGGCGGCCGCGGCCAGCGCCTATCTCGATGTCGCGCGTGGACTGGGACTCGGCAAGGGCGAGGCGCTGCGCTACCTCGAGGCTTACGAGGACGGCTGAGCACCCAGGACTTTGACCAGCGTGCGCAGGTTGCGGGTAGTGGTCGACGACTTGTACCGCTTCTTGCCCATCGTCTTGCCGATGGTGCTGTCCAGCGTGTGATTCTTGGCCACCTGCCAATAGATCACGCCCGCGGATTTGGGGCCGAGCGCGATCTTCTCGTCGGCGCCTGCCTCATCGGCCAACGTCGCGAGCTCGTCGAGTACATCGCTGTCGCTGACAAACGTGACGTAAGACTGGTATCCGTTCACCTCGGGCTCGAACGGGTAGCCGTCGACGATCGAGCGCAGCTTCTTGACCGGGTACACCAGCACCCAGGCGTCATATCCGAAGTGCTTTCGCAGCGCCTTCTCGGCCGTCGCGCGCACCGCGTCAGCGCCCTTCGGCGAATCCAGCGTCACGTTGCCGCTCGCCAGAATGGTGCGGACGTTGGCGAGTCCCGAGTCGGTCAATGCGCCTGCCACGTCGCCCATTTTCAGGTTGACCCCGCCGACGTTGACGCCGCGCAGGAACGCCGCGTACTGAGTCATGGGCGCGATGCTAGCCACGCAGGCGCCCAGTGGGGAGCGATCGTCTGAGTAGGCTTGCGACATGGGGCGCCAAGTGTTCGACGACAAACTGCTCGCCGTGATCGCGGACAACTCGCTCGGTGTACTCGCCACCCTCAAGCGTGACGGGCGCCCGCAGCTGTCCAATGTGTCGTACTACTTCGACGCCCGCAGTGTCGCCATTCAGGTGTCGGTCACCGAGCCACGGGCCAAGACCCGCAACCTGCGTCGCGACCCCCGGGCCTCGCTGCTCGTCAGCTCCGACGACGGCTGGTCGTATGCGGTCGCCGAGGGCACCGCGACGCTGACCCCGCCGGCTGCCGCGCCCGACGACGACACCGTCGAGGCGCTGATCGCCTTGTACCGCAACATCGCCGGTGAGCACCCGGACTGGGACGACTATCGGCAGGCGATGGTCACCGACCGTCGCGTCGTGGTGACCCTGCCGATCGCGCACGTCTACGGCATGCCGCCGGGCCTGCGGTGAACCACGCTGAACCGCGCCGGGCACGCTAGGCTGCGGGCTATGGCTGGATCGAAGTCGGGGGCCGAGTCGTCCGAGGACGACAACAAGAAAAAATTCCGTGAAGCCCTGGAGCGCAAGAACGCAAAGTCGTCGGGCGGCGCGGACCATAAGGACGCCGGCGCCAAGGGCCCGCGGTCACAGGGCGCGGCCGGAAATCGCCGGGAGTTCCGCCGCAAAAGCGGTTAGCCCGCTAGCTCGCCTTGTGGATGGTTTGGGCTTCGTCTGCGTCGGCGAGGCCGAAAA
>DASXJI010000302.1:0-7076 GCA_036497495.1 Mycobacterium sp. | reverse complement strand
GTTCTCCAACCACTCCATCACCTCGTCGGGAGGGTTCTGCCCGTCGGCTCCGAACCGCAGGTCAAGCGCCGGCAGCAGGATGTAGAGCAGGATGGGTCCGATACAGAACAGCATCTGTGATGCGGTATGCCAACCGGCCTGGTTCATCGCCCATACGAACGGCAGGATCGTCAGCAGCAGCGTCGGGACGATCAGTCCCATCAGCCACATGTAGCGCTTCCTGTCCCGCCACACCCTTACATTCGGACCTGATACCGCGGTCATATCGCCAACCCCTCCTTGTGAGCCACAACACCCTTGAAGTTGGACAATAACGTGCCACGCGTCTGTTGTCTAGACATAGAGCCGGTATTTGTAAAGCCCACGGGATCGCGCGGACGTCAATCGCCTACCCGCGCGCCAACATCACGGCTGGCCAGAACCGATTTCCGGCGTCCATAGCCCAGGTAGATAAAAACCCCCGCCACCATCCACACGCCGAATCGAATCCAGGTCACAACGGTCAGGTTGACCATCAGCCAGACACACGCGCACACCGAGGCGATCGGCAACAGGGGCACCATCGGCGCTCGAAACCCGCGCGGCAGGTCCGGACGGCTGCGGCGCAGCACGATGACGCCGGCGGAGACAAGCAGGAACGCGAACAAGGTGCCGACGTTGACCATTTCCTCGAGCTTGTCTGCCCGAAAGGCCGATGCGGTGGCGCCAACCAGCAACGCAACCAGCACGGTGATGCGCACCGGGGTGCCGTGTGAACCGGTCTTGGCCAACTGGCGCGGCAACAACCCGTCGCGTGCCATGGCGAACAGCACCCGGCATCCACCGAGCAGAAGCACCATGACCACAGTGGTCAGGCCGGCCAATGCACCGATCGAGATGATCCCGGAGGCCCACTGCACGCCGTTCGCGGCGAAGGCGGTGGCGAGGTTGGCGTGACGACCGTCGGGGGTGGTCTTCAGCTGGGTGTAGGAGACCATGCCGGAAAGCACCACTGACACCGCGACGTAGAGCACGGTCACGATGCCCAACGTGGCCAGGATTCCCCGAGGGACGTCGCGCTGTGGGTTCTTGGTCTCCTCGGCCATCGTGGCCACGATGTCGAAACCGATGAACGCGAAGAACACGATCGAGGCCCCGGCGAGCACGCCGTACCAGCCGTAGTGGCTGCCGTGCGCGCCGGTGAGCAGCGACAGCAACGACTGGTCGATCCCGCCGCCGGCGTTGCCGGCCTCGGGCGGCGGGATGAACGGCGAGTAGTTCGCGGCCTTGATGTAGAAAGCGCCGACGACGATCACCAGCACCACCACCGCGACCTTGATCGCGGTGACCACCATCGAGAATTGCGACGACAACTTGGTGCCCAGCGCGAGCAGGGTGGCCACCAGCGCAACGATCACCAACGCACCCCAGTCCAGCGTCAGCGGCCCGACAGTGACTGTGCCACTAGCCAATCCGAGTACCGTTTGCAGGTAACTAGACCAGCCTTTGGCGACGACGGCGCCGCCGATCGCCAGTTCCAGGACGAGGTTCCAGCCGATGGTCCAGGCCACGAATTCGCCGAAGGCGGCGTAGGAGAACGTGTAGGCGCTGCCCGCCACGGGCAGCATCGACGCGAATTCGGCGTAACAAAGCGCGGCCAGTCCGCAGGTGATCGCCGCGATGACAAACGAGATCCAGATCGCGGGTCCGGTGATGTCACCCGCGGTCGAGGCCGTGACGGTGAAAATGCCGGCCCCGATCACCACCGACACCCCGAACACGCAGAGATGCCACCAGCTCAAATCCTTGCGCAGCTGGGTATCCGGGTCGTCGGTATCGGCAATCGACTGTTCGATCGATTTGGTGCGCCAGCGATCGGCCATGGACCCGGACAGTACCTAGTACGGTGGCCAGATGGGTGGGGAGAATTCCCGGGGGCACGCCGTCGTTATCGGCGCCAGCATCGCCGGATTGTGTGCGGCACGGGTGCTGTCCGACTTTTATCACCGGGTAACGGTGTTCGAGCGCGACGAGCTGCCGGCCACCCCCAGCAATCGCACCGCCGTTCCGCAGGGCCGTCACGTGCATCTGCTGATGGCGCGCGGCGCGATGGAATTCGACGGGTTGTTCCCCGGTCTGCTCGACGACATGGTGGCTGCCGGCGTTCCCATCCTGGAGAACCGTCCGGATTGCATCCACTTCGGAGCGGCCGGCCACGTGCTGGGCACCGGGCACACCCTGCGCGATCAGTTCACCGCCTACGTGCCCAGCCGCCCGCAGCTGGAATGGCAGATCCGGCGCCGGGTATACGGCATCGCCAACGTCGAGATCCAGCATCGCTCGGTGGCCCAACCACGCTTCGACGTCGACGCACAACGGGTGACCGGGGTGTTGCTGGACAGCGAAGCCGACGAGCCCGACTTCGTCGCCGCCGACCTGGTCGTCGACGCCGCCGGCCGCGGCACCCGGCTGCCGGTGTGGCTGGAGCAGTGGGGATTTCAGCGTCCGCCCGAGAAGACGGTCGATGTGGGCATCGGCTATGCGTCGCACCAGCTTCGGCTGCCCGAGGGCGCGATCCGTGAGCGGGTGATCGTTGCCGGCGCGTCGCGGGAGCAGCCGCTCGGGATGGGCCTACTCGGCTACGAGGATGGCACCTGGACACTGACAACCTTCGGCGTCGCGAAAGTCGAACCGCCGCATACCTTTCCCGAAATGCTGGCGCTGGCCCGCACGCTGCTCCCCGAACGAATCGCCACCGCGCTGCAGCAGGCCGAGCCCGTCGGCGAGGCGGCCTTCCACCGCTACCCGGTCAGCCGGTGGCGCCGGTACCACGAGCTGGAGCGGTTTCCGGCCGGGATCCTCCCGTTGGGCGATGCGGTGGCCAGTTTCGACCCCACGTACGGCCAGGGCATGACCATGACCTCGCTGCAGGCCGGTCATCTGCGCCGGGCGCTGGCCGGCGGCGCGGGCGAAGACCTGGTGCGCAGGGTGAATCGGGCCACCGCCAAGTCGACGTATCCGGTGTGGACGATGACGGCGATCGGCGACCTCACCTTCCACCACGCGACCGGGGACAAGCCGTGGTGGTTCGGCCCGGTGGGCAGTTTGTTCGATCAGTTCCTCGGGGCGGCCGAGACCGATCCTGTTCTGGCCGAATGGTTTTTGCGCCGGTTTTCGTTGCTGGACAGCCTCTACATGGTCCCGTCGGCGAGGCTGGTCGGCCGCACTATTCGGCACAACATGCGACTCTGGCGCGCTGAGCGCCGAGCTAAACGGCCGGAACGCCGCGGCGCGCTGGCGCCGCATTAGTCACAGGCCGACGGTAGCCCGGAAGATCTTCGTCGGCTCGTGCGCGATCAGCCGGATGGGATCGTCGTCGGCGGCCACCCAGGCGGCCGCGCCACGGGTGAGCGTCAGCGCCGCGGCCTTGCCGTGCACCGCTGTGGCACCCTCGACGCACAGCAGGATTTGTGGACCGTCGTGGCGCGACGGGGCATCGACTTCGTGGCCGATCTGGTCGTCACCTAACGTGAGCATGGACGCCGCGAACTCCGCGGTGGGCGTGTCGTAGAACGAGGCCAGTCCATCCGGATGCGTCTGGGCACGCAGTTGAGATTCGGTGGTCGGGTTGAAGTTCAGCACCCGCAGCAGCTCGGGAACGTCGACGTGCTTGGGAGTCAGTCCGCCCCGTAACACGTTGTCGGAGTTGGCCATCACCTCGAGGCCGACGCCGCGCAAGTAGGCGTGCAGGTTGCCGGCCGACAAGAAGATCCCCTCGCCGGGACCGAGCGTCATCCGGTTGAGCAGCAGCGCGGCCAGCACACCGGCGTCGCCGGGATACCGCTCACCCAGCTCCAGCACCGTCTTGGCTACGGCCCCGAATTCGGTTGCACCCGAACTCAAGTAGCTGATTGCGCCGTCCAGTACCGCGGTCACCAGCACGTCGACGTCTGGCTGCGGGGCGGTGATCCAGGTGGTGAACAACGCCCGCAGTCCGTCGGCGTCGGATTGGTCATTCAGCAAATCGATGAATGGATCCAGGTCGGACACCGCCAGGGCCCGCAGCAGCTTGATGGTCTGGGCCGCGGGACGGAAGCCCGCCAGCACTTCGAATGGCTGCAGTGCCACCAACAGCTCTGGCTTGTGGCTGGAGTCGCGGTAGTTACGCACTGGCGAGTTCGCCGGGATGCCGAGGCGTTCCTCACGCAGGTACCCCTCGGCGGCTTGCTCGGAACTGGGGTGTGCCTGCAGCGACAACGGCTCCTCGGCCGCCAGCACCTTGAGCAGGAACGGCAGCACATCGCCGAACCGGGCGCGAGCCGCGGTGCCCAGCTGCCCTTCGGGATCGGCGACGAGCGCCTGCAAAAGCGAGACTTCGCCGTCGGGCTCTTCGAGGAAGGCCGGGTCGCCCGGGTTTGCCCCTAGCCAGAGCTCGGCTTCGGGATGGGCGGCCGGTACCGGGCGACCAGTGAACTCCGCGAGGGCGGTCCGTGACCCCCACGCGTACGTCCGTATCGCTCCACGTAGCAACTGCACTGTCTATAGCCTCAGACCAGTTATCCCCGCACCAGCCGCAAATAAACCGCAGCCATCTCCAGTCGGACAGCCAATATAGCCAGCTGCTGCTCCACCCGTTGTGCGCCGGGCAGCGCGCGGCGGCCATCCTGCAGATCAGGCACGTCCTCGGCACCGACCATGTCTACGTCGTCGAACTGGGCAATCCGCGACGCGACCACCGCCCGCTCGGCATCCAGCGTCAGCGCCAGCACCCGCAGCCGCTCGGTGATCGGCCCGTCGATCTCCTCGTCGTGGAACAACGACTCCGTCGGGTCGGCGAACCCCGACCCCGCGCCCAGCGCGATCAGGGCGTCCGCCAGACCGGCGGCCGCGGCTACCTCATGCGCGATCCGCAGTAGAACCGCGCACCCGTGCCGGGCCAGCATCACCGTCGCGGAACAGTCCCCGGCCAGCACCACCCGGCGCCGCGACATGCGCTCGACCAGCGCCTTGGCCGGATTGGTGAACACTTCGCGGCTGGCACTGTTACGGAGCGCTTCGGCGTCCAGCTCGTCGGCCAGCGCGGCCAGGTCCACCCGCAACTTGGGATCGACGTTTTGCAGGACAGCCAGACCCACGGCCAAATACCGGCACAGACCGAACCCGTCGGCGACCGGCAGCCGCGGCTCTAAGACCGCCGCCCGGCCGGCCGTGGCATCACGCAGCGGGCCGTCATACGGCGCCGCGACGACCACCCGCGCGCCCCGGCGCACCGCGCTCGCGGCGGCTCCGACCAGTGCCGGGTCGCCGGGATCGTCGCCCGCCAGCACCAGCATGTCAAGCGCACCGATCCACGGCGGTGCCTCGGCGGCGATCACGATCGGCGTCGGTGCGCCACCCGACGTCGCGGCCAGCATGGTGCCCGCGGTCTCGGCGGTACCTCGTCCGGCAACCCAGATCACGGTGCGCGGAAGATCGCCACGCAGCGAGTCCAGGGCGCCCTCATCGAGTGCAGCGGCGACCGCGCGGACATGCGCGCCGCCCATCGATGCCGCCCGCAACAGTCCCTCGCGGTCGGCGGCAAGCAGGCCTTCGGTGTCGTCGAGGTCGATTACGGCCTGGGCCGCGTTCACGTCACGGCCTCCGGCTGCCCGACCTGCCGACGGATCTCACCGGCGACCTGCTCGACCACCGCGTCGACGTCCTCGGTGCAACGTCCTTCCACATTCAGCCGCAGCAGCGGCTCGGTGTTGGAGGTGCGCAGGTTGAACCAACTGCCCTCACCGAGGTCGACGGTGACGCCGTCGAGGTGGTCGATGGAGTGGATCCGGGTGCCGAACGACTTCAGCACCGCTTCGACGCAGGAGCCCGCATCGGCCACGGTGAAGTTGATCTCGCCGGAGGACTCGTAGCGCTGGTAGTCGGCGGTGACGTCGGACAGCGGGCGTTCCTGTTTCCCCAGTGCGGCAAGCACATACAGCGCGGCCAGCATCCCGGAGTCGGCTCCCCAGAAGTCGCGGAAGTAATAGTGCGCCGAGTGTTCGCCGCCGAAGATCGCGCCGGTGTCGGCCATCAGCCCCTTGATGTAGGAGTGCCCGACCCGTGAGCGCACCGGCGTGCCACCACGCTCGACGACCAACTCCGGCACCGCGCGCGACGTGATCAGGTTATAGATCACCGTCGCACCGATCTCCCGGCTCAGCTCGCGGGCGGCGACCAGAGCGGTCACCGTCGACGGCGACACCGGCTCGCCGCGCTCGTCGATGACGAAGCAGCGGTCGGCGTCGCCATCGAAGGCCAACCCGATATCGGCACCGACTGCGCCGACATATTTCTGCAAGTCGACGAGGTTCGCCGGGTCCAGCGGATTGGCCTCGTGGTTGGGAAAAGAGCCGTCGAGTTCGAAGTACAACGGCAGCAACGTGATCGAGTCGATCGCACCGAATACCGCGGGTGCGGTGTGGCCCGCCATCCCGTTGCCCGCGTCGACGGCCACCCGCAGCGGACGCAGCCCCGAGGTGTCGACCAGCGAGCGCAGGAAGTCGCCGTACTCAACGAGCACATCCTTATCGGTGACAGTTCCGGTGGGCCCTTCGTGGGACGCGACTCCGGCGATGATGTCGTCGCTGATGGTCGTCAACCCGGTGTCGGCGCCCACCGGCTTGGCACCCGCCCGGCACAGCTTGATGCCGTTGTAGGCGGCCGGATTGTGGCTTGCGGTGAACATCGCTCCCGGGCAGTCCAGCAGCCCCGAGGCGAAGTAGAGCTGATCGGTCGAAGCCAGGCCGATGCGGACCACATCGAGACCCTGGCCGGTGACGCCGGCCGCGAAAGCAGCCGCCAGCGACGGCGAGCTGTCGCGCATGTCGTAGCCGATGGCGACCTGCCGCGCGCCTTCACTCCGCATCAGCGTGGCGAACGCGGTACCGACGTCGGAGACGAACGACTCGTCGATTTCCGAGCCGACCAGACCTCGCACGTCATACGCCTTGATCACACGGTGGACACCCGCAGCGGGCCGAGACATCGAGGGCTCCTGACTAAGGGGACACTTGGTCGCCAGCCTAGCCCGGCGACGATGCGGACCGGCACGGTCCGGG
>DASXJI010000301.1:0-7570 GCA_036497495.1 Mycobacterium sp. | reverse complement strand
CCCTCAGCGCGGCATCCGGCGCCAGATGAACTGCGGGAGTAGCCGCATCACTGCCGCCGCGGGCCCCAACGCCCACGGGATCCAGACCGTCCTGCGCCCCTTGGCCAGCGCACGCGCCGTCGCCGCCGCCACCTGCGACGGCGTGCTGGACAGCGGTGCCGGCGTCATGCCCCCCGTCATCCGGCCGATGACGAAACCGGGCCGCACGATCAGCAGCCGCACGCCAGTGCCGTGCAGCGCGTCGGTCAGCCCGCTGGCGAACCCGTCCAGGCCCGCTTTCGCTGAGCCGTACACATAGTTGGCCCGACGCACCCGCGCGCCGGCGATCGAGGAGAACACCACCAGCGTTCCCCGGCCGGCCTGCCGCATCGCGGCGGCCAGATGGGTGAGCAGGCTGACCTGCGCGACGTAGTCGGTGTGCACCACGGCCACCGCATGCGCGACGTCGACCTCGGCCCGGCCCTGGTCGCCGAGGATTCCGAAGGCCAGCACGGCGGTGTCAATCGGGCCGTGTTCGGCGATGATCGACGCCACCAAGCGGCCGTGCGATTCGACATCATCAGCGTCGAATTCGCGGGTGCACACGGCCGCGGCACCGGCGGCGAGTATCGCCGCGGTCTGTTCGCCGAGCCGGTCGGCATTGCGCGCCGCCAGCACGACGGAGGCACCGGGAGCGAGTCGCACCGCGAGCTCGGTGCCGATTTCGCTGCGGCCGCCGAGAATCAGCACCGTACGTGCGCCCGTGTCATCCACGGCTGCGATTATCGCCTGCGCTAGCGTGAGCGGTGATGGCGAACTCCACGGCCCGGCTGACCAACGACGCGCTGGCGTTTCTGACCGAGCGCCATCTCGCGATGCTGACCACTCTGCGACCCGACAATTCGCCCCACGTGGTGGCGGTGGGCTTTACCTTCGACCCCAGGACGCACATCGCCCGGGTGATCACGACCGGTGGCTCCCAAAAAGCGGTCAACGCCGAACGCGGTGGCGTCGCCGTGCTGAGTCAGGTCGACGGCGCCCGCTGGTTGTCACTGGAAGGTCAGGCCACCGTCAATGGTGAGACCGATGCGGTGCGTGACGCGGAGCTGCGCTACGCCCAGCGTTACCGCACGCCGCGAGAGAACCCGCGACGAGTCGTCATCGAGTTGCATGTCGAGCGGGTGCTGGGTTCCTCGGACCTGTTGGCCCGCAAAGCCGACTAGCCCGCTAGACGAGCGTCGCTCCGGGCGCGCGAATCACCAACGGCACCGCCGGGAAATACGCCGCCATCTCCGGCCGAGATTTGGCCAGCGCTGCCGTGCCGTAGCCCCGATGGCGGTAGTCCGGGTGAATCCAGATGCGGACGTGCACTTCGTGTCCGTCGAGCTCGCCGAACACCATGCCGACCTTCTCGTCACCGTCCACCGCAACGAACCAGGCGGCCTCTTCGGCGTCGAATCGGTCCTGCGCCGAACGGATTTCATCGTCCAGGCCAGCGGCCGGGGCGCCGGAGCCGTCACCCTTGGCGCCGACCTCCTCGGTGCGGGTGGCGAAGATATCGCGATCGGAGCTGCCGGAAAAGGCGCGAAGCGCCAGGGTTTCACCCGCGCTGGCCGGCCGGTCTTTGAAGGTGAAGCTCAAGATGTTGTTCAGATCCTCGAGCTCGGCGACGATCTTCTTGCGCGAATCCTTGGTCAGCTGATCGAACGACATGCCGATCACCGCTTCGGCGCCCAGCCGTGACGTGGCCAGCAGTTCGACGATGCCGTCGACCGCCGACGGACGGTCGTCGGCCTTAACGATCAGGTCGAGCACTTCATGACGACGTTCCAGCGCGTTCATCAGCGCGTTGGTAATTTCTCGGCGGGCAGCGGCGCGGTCATGATCGGTCATCGCACGAGCCTAATACTCCGGCGGGGTTCAGCGCCCGCGTTGACGAGGCCTAAACGGGCACCACGACGAGTTCGTGCGGACGGTGGTTGACCGGCTGGGCGCCGTCCTCGGACACCACCACGATGTCTTCGATGCGCGCACCCCACTGACCCGGGAAGTAGATCCCCGGCTCCACGGAGAACGCCATGCCCGCCTGCAACGGCAGATCGTTGCCGGCGACGATGTACGGCTCCTCGTGCACCGACAGTCCGATTCCGTGGCCGGTGCGGTGCACGAAGTAATCGGCGAGCCCGGCTTCGGCTAGCACGTCGCGGGCGGCGGCGTCGATCTGCTCGGCGGTGGCGCCGGGGCGCACGGCCTCGACCGCCGCCCGTTGCGCTTGTTGCAGCACGGAGTATTGTTGTGCGACTTCAGGACTGGGCTCGCCGATGCTGTAGGTGCGGGTTGAGTCGGAGTTGTAGCCGGGTTCGTAGGCGCCGCCGATATCGACGACGACGATGTCACCGCACCGAATTTCGCGATCCGAGTATTCGTGGTGCGGGTCCGCGCCGTGCGGACCGGAGCCGACGATGACGAACGCCACCTCTGAATGTCCCTCGGCGACAATGGCTTCGGCGATATCTGCCGCGACATCGGCCTCGGTCCGGCCCGGCACCAGGAACTCCGGCACCCGGGCGTGCACTCGGTCGATCGCCGCGCCGGCCTTGCGCAGCGCGTCGACTTCGGCTGCGTCCTTGACCATCCGCAGTTCCCGCAACACGTCGGTGGCCAACACCGGCAGCACGCCAAGGACATCGGCCAGCGGCAACAGGTGCAGCGCCGGCATCGAATCGGTGACCGCGGTGGCCGCCGGTGCGCCACCCGTCGCGGCGGCGACCAGCTGGTAGGGGTCGTCGCCGTCGACCCAATCCCGCACTACCAGGCCGAGTTCGGTTACCGCAGACTGCTTCAGCGACGCCAGCTCCAGCCGTGGCACCACGATGGTCGGGGCGCCCGAGACCGGCAGCACCAGCGCGGTGAGGCGCTCGAAAGTCTGTGCGCGCGAGCCGATCAGATACCGCAGGTCATAGCCAGGGGTGATCACCAGACCGGCCAGGCCAGCCTTGGCGGTGGCAGCGGTGGCCGCCGCCACCCGGCGGCGATAAACCTCTGCGTCGAAGCGGTCAGAACCCATGACAGTCAGGCTAGCCGTGTGGCTGGCAGGATGACGGGCATGTCCGCACCGCTGCTGCTGCTCGACGGCGCCAGCATGTGGTTTCGGTCGTTCTTCGGCGTCCCGGCCTCGATCACGTCGCCCGACGGCCGGCCGGTCAACGCGGTCCGCGGCTTCGTGGACTCGCTGGCCACGGTGATCACCCGACACAAGCCCGGCCGGTTGGTGGTCTGTCTGGATCTGGACTGGCGCCCGCAGTTCCGGGTCGATCGCATCCCGTCGTACAAGGCCCATCGGGTCGAAGAGGAGAACCCCGCCGGACAAGCCGATGTCGAGGAGGTTCCCGACGACTTGTCGCCGCAGGTCGCGATCATCACCGAGCTTCTCGACGCGTTCGGCATCTGCACAGGCGGCGCCGAGGGTTTCGAAGCCGACGACGTGATCGGCACACTGGCTGCCCTCGAGCGCCGCGACCCGGTCGTCGTCGTCAGCGGCGACCGCGACTTGCTGCAGGTGGTCCGCGACGAGCCGGTCCAGATACGGGTGCTCTACCTCGGACGCGGCCTGACCAACGCAACGTTGATGGGACCGTTGGAGATCGCCGACCGCTACGGCGTGCCGGGCGATCGGGCCGGCGAAGGCTACGCCGAGCTGGCGCTGCTGCGCGGCGACGCGTCGGACGGGTTGCCGGGCGTGCCCGGTGTCGGCGAGAAGACCGCGGCCACGCTGTTGGCGCGGTACGGCTCACTGGCAGCTATCCTGGCGGCCGTCGACGATCCGAAATCGTCACTGGCCAAAGGCGTTCGGGCCAAGCTGCGGGCGGCGACCGACTACATCGAGGTCGCCGGACCGGTCGTGCGGGTGGCCACCGATGCACCGGTCACGTTGTCGACGGCCACCGACGCCTTGCCGTTGGTGGCCGCCGACCCGGCTCGGGTCGCTGAACTCGCGACCCAACTCGGCGTCGGGTCCCCGATTGCGCGGCTACAGAAGGCGCTCGACGCGCTGCCCTGAGACGGCGTTACTTCGGCCGACCCACCTCGTAGGTGCCCTTGTTGTCCTGGAAGGTCGCCGTCACCGAACGCTTGGTGCCGTCGATACTGACGTCGCAGTCGAAGCTGGCGCCCTTTTTGACGGTCGGATTCTGACCGTTGTTGCACTTGACGTCCTTGACGTTTTTCGCGCCGTAGCCGTTGGTGGTATCGGTCAGGATCTGCTGCACGCCGGCATTGGCTTTGCTGACGTCGAGCTTGGTGGTCACGAAGAACCCCGGCGCCCAGAAACCCAGCACCAAGATCACCGCGATGGCGACGGCGGCAATCACACCGACCACCGAGCCGACCATCGCCTTCGAACGCTTCGGGCCGGCCGGCGGCTGGCCGTAGGCACCCGGGTACTGCCCGTACTGACCCGGTTGGGGGTACTGGCCGGGTTGCCCGTACTGACCCGGCTGACCGTATTGCCCAGGCTGACCGTACTGGCCCGGCTGGGGCTGGCCGTATTGGCCCGGCTGCTGCGGGTAAGCGGCGGTCTGGCCGCCGTACTGGTCCTGCTGCGGGTAGCCCTGCGGATAGGACTGCGAAGGTGGGTAGTACGACGTGGGCGGCTGCTGGTACTGCCCGTATTCAGTGGGTGTGTACGCGGGCGCCTGCCAGGTCTGCTGCTCTCCACCGGTGGCCTGCCAGCCTTGGTCGCCGGAGGATTGCTGCCACGGTGACACGTGTTGGGTGTGGTCCTCGCCGGCCTGCTGACCTTCCTCCTGCGTCGGCTGCCACGGCTGCGTCGGGTCGGGTCCCTGCGGTCCACTCATCGTGTGTCAGTCCTCTCAGTGCTGCTTGCAGTCCTCGCGCCGGTCGTCGTGTGCAACCGTAGCCCCGGCCCAGCCTACCCGGCATCAACTGCTACGACGCCGCGCCGAATGGCGTCGATCGCGCGTTTCGCAGTGACCCTCAGCTCCGGCTGGGGGGCGGCATTGCGTACCTGGTCCAGCAGGTCAAGCACCTGTCGGCACCAGCGCACAAAATCCCCCGGCGACAGGGGCGAACCGTTGCCCTCGTTATCGGAGGCTGCTAGCGCGGTGACGAGGTCGCCACTGCTGGCCCAGCGGTAGATGGCCGCGACGAACCCGTCGTCGGGCTCGCGGCTCAGCGTGATGCGATGGCGATGCTCGTCGGCGCGCAGCTCCGCGGACAGCCGCCGCGTGCGAGTCAGCGCTTGCCGTAACGGCGCGGTCGGCACCTGCTCATTGCGCGGCGCGCCGGGGCCGTCCCCGCCGCGCGTTTCGTAGAGCACCGCCGAGAGCACGGCAGCCAACTCCGCATCTCGGAGACCCGTCCATGCGTCGCTGCGCAGGCATTCGGCGACCAGAAGATCGCTCTCGCTATAGATACGTGCCAGCAGCCGGCCGTCGTCCGTCACCGTGGGAGTGCCGTCGGTGAGCTCGATGAAGCCGCGCTCGGTGAGCAGTCCCACGATCCGGTCGAAGGTGCGGGCCAGCGAGTTGGTGGCGGCGGCGACCTTCTTCTGCAGCGCCGCGTTCTCGCGTTCCATCCGCAGGTATCGCTCGGCGACCCGGACCTGGGTTTCCCGGTCGGCTTCGCGGTGCACCGGATGGCGACGCATCTTTTCGCGCACCGCCGCCAGCTCGGGGTCGACATCGCGGCTCTCGGTGCGCTTGCCTCGGCGCTCACCCGTGGTCGACAATCCGGCGGCCGCCGAACGCAGCGCGGACGCCAAGTCGCGACGCACCCGGGGTTGCCGGTGCTCGACCCGTTTGGGCAATGTCATCGATCCGACCGGCGCCGACTCGCCGGAATAGTCCGATGAGGAAATCCTTCCAGCCCAACGGTTTTCGGTCAACACCAACGGTCGCGGGTCGGTGTCGTCGCGGGCCGGCTCCAACACGACGGCAAGTCCGCCGCGTCGGCCGTGAGTGATCGTGATGATGTCGCCGCGCCGCAGCCCGGCCAGCGCGTCGTTGACCGCCTGACGACGTTGCAGTCGCGACGCGCGCGCCTGGGCACGCTCCTGCTGACTGATCTGCTCGCGCAACCGGGCGTATTCGAGGACGGGAGCATCGTGTCCGCCGAGCTCGGCGGCGGCCTCGTCGAGCATGTGTTGGCCGCGTTCCACGCCGCGGACCAGGCTCACCACCGACCGGTCGGCCTGGTACTGCGCGAACGACTTCTCCAACAGCCGATGCGCCTGCTCCGGGCCCACGCGGTTCACCAGGTTGATCGTCATGTTGTACGACGGGGCGAACGAGCTGCGCAGCGGGAAGGTGCGGGTGGAGGCCAGGCCCGCGACCTCGGCCGGTTCGCTGGTGTCTTCACCGGGATTCCACAGCACCACGGCGTGGCCCTCGACATCGATGCCGCGGCGGCCGGCCCGCCCGGTGAGCTGGGTGTACTCGCCGGGTGTCAGCGGGAGGTGTTGCTCGCCATTGAACTTCACCAATCTTTCGAGAACGACGGTGCGGGCGGGCATGTTGATGCCGAGTGCCAGTGTCTCGGTGGCGAAGACGGCCCGGATCAGCCCGGCAGTGAACAACTCCTCGACGGTGTGCCGGAACACCGGCAGCAACCCGGCGTGGTGGGCGGCGATGCCGCGCAGCAACCCCTCGCGCCACTCGTAGTAGCCGAGCACATCGAGGTCGGCGTCATCGAGGTCGCCGCAGCGGTGGTCGATCACCTCGGCGATCTTGGCCCGGTCCTCTTCGCTGGTCAGCCGCAGCGACGAGCGCAGGCATTGGCCCACCGCGGCATCGCAGCCGACCCGGGAGAACACGAAAGTGATCGCCGGCAGCAGGCCGTCGGCGTCCAGCATGCGGATCACGTCAGGCCGCGAGGGCGGCCGGTAGAAACCCGACCTGCCCGGCCGTCCCGAACCTCCTCGACCGCCTTGGCGGCGCGGGGAATGCCAGTCCGACAGCCGATCGGCCTCACGGCGATGGGCGATGTGGCGCAACAGGTTCGGGTTCACGATCGAGTGTTGCCGCTCCCCCGGCTCGTGCGCGCTGTAATCGAACAGATCGAAAAGTCGCTTGCCGACCAGCATGTGCTGCCACAGCGGGACGGGCCGGTGATCGTCGACCACCACCGAGGTGTCGCCACGGACGGTCTGGATCCAGCCGCCGAACTCTTCGGCGTTACTCACCGTCGCCGACAAGCTGACCAGGCGCACGTCGTCGGGCAGATGCAGGATGACTTCCTCCCACACCGCACCGCGCATCCGGTCGGCGAGGAAGTGCACCTCGTCCATTACCACATACGAAAGTCCCCGCAGCGCAGGAGAATCCGCATACAGCATGTTGCGCAGCACCTCGGTGGTCATCACCACCACCGGGGCGTGGGCATTCACCGACAGGTCGCCGGTGAGCAGGCCGATCTGATCCTTGCCGTAACGCGCCACGAAATCGTTGTGTTTCTGGTTGCTCAGCGCCTTCAACGGCGTGGTGTAGAAGCATTTCCCACCGGACGCCAGCGCCAAGTGCACCGCGAATTCGCCGACGACGGTCTTGCCGGCCCCGGTCGGCGCGCACACCAG
>DASXJI010000300.1:0-5463 GCA_036497495.1 Mycobacterium sp. | reverse complement strand
CTGATTGGTTGCTGCAGTCGCCCTCTCTCGTGCGCTCGCGGTGTCGGCGGCAAGCTGATCCTTGGTGCGCTCCCCGGCCGCACGAAGATGTTGTGTCGCCGCTTTTGCGTGGTCGGAAATCTTCTCGAACTGCGTACTCAGGTCTTTGTTCGCCATCAGAAACTCCTTCATCGACTCATGGCTGGCTCATCGCCAAACGTCTTACCCTTCAGCCGCTTCAACGCGGCCTAAACTGATCGTCGGCGCTGGGTCGCAACAGGTCATTGTTGGCCGGCACACAATGATCGTGCTGAAGTTATTCGCGACGACAGCGCGCAACAGGCGCATTTGCGCTTTGATCCCGTAACGTGCGCGGTATGCGACCGGGTTTCCGTGGGGCCACAACGTTGGGCGCTTCGTTCGCCGATCGTGAAAGGGCCGCCCTGCGAACGTTGTGGTCGCCGCGGATTATCAGGTGCTCTCGCGGGCAACGATGAAGAAGTAGCCGTCTTCGTCGACCCGGCCGCTGTCGCCAGTGGAAAACCAGCCGTCGACAATGGCATTCGCGGTGGCCTCCGGCAAGTTCCAGTAGCCTTTCATCACGTTGGGCCCGCGGACTTGTATCTCGCCGGGTGCCCCGGTCGGCACCTCGGCAGCGTGTTCGTCGACCACCCGCATCTGTACGCCGTCGATGGGTGTGCCGATTGAACCGAGCTTGCGCAGCGCTGCGAAACGATTGAAGCACGCCGGCCCGGAGGTCGCCGACAGCCCGTAGCCCTCGAGCACCGCGGAGTCGGATTTGTCCTCGAACCGGCCCACCATCTCCACAGGCATCGTCGCGCCCGCCGACATGCAGACCCGTAACGAGCCCAAGTCCGGCTCGTGGCCGGCGGTGGCCGCGAGCATCGCGGCGTACATGAAGGGTAGCCCCTCGAATACGGTGACCTGTTCGGCCGCAAGCATTTCCAACGCGCTGCCCGGGTCGAACTTCGGGAGCAGGACCAGTGTCGCGCCGGTTGAGATGGCTGCCGCCAGACCGCATGTCATTCCGAACGCGTGCGATAGTGGCAGGCACCCCATCACGACGTCGTCGGGCCCGATACTGAGCAGCCTGCGCGCAATGACGCCTTGGTTGCAGGCCAGGTTGCTGTGGGTGAGTTGGGCGCCCTTGGGCACCCCGGTTGTGTTCGACGTGTGCAGGATGACCGCGTTGTCGTCGCCGGCGCGGCTCACTGGCAACGGCTGGCCGAGAAAGCTACTGATCAGGTCTTCAAGCGTGTTCTCGCCGACAACGATTCGGGCAACACCGGCGGCCCGCGCACCAGCGGTAGCCGCAGCCCGGCATGACGGCGCGAATATCAGCAGCCGCGCACCGGTGTTGGTCAAGAAAAACTCGACTTCGCGGGCACCTCGCAGCGGATCTATCGGCACGACAACGGCTCCAGCGTGCAGCACGCCATAGAAAACCATCGCGAGCTCGGGACCGTTGGCCAACATGACCCCCACCCGGTCACCTGGGCCAAGACCCCGGTCGCCGAGGTAGGCGGCGAACCGTGCGGCGTTGTCGGCCAACTCCGAAAACGTCGTCGTTTCTCCGTTACAGCGCAGCGCGGAACCACCGGGGTACATGTCTGCCGACTCGACCAGATGCAGGCTCAAATTGGTCATGAAAAACTCCCCGCGCGCACACCCTCCGACTGTTCGATGATGGGATTCGGGGTGACCGCCTGTCGATGGAATTAGTGACAACGAGTGCCGCCTGTCGATGTGGTAGCCAACAACGTCTTATCCCGTGGCTGGATGTCCCCGGCCTGTCTTCTGGTAGCAGGTAACCGTCGGGGCGGGCCAGTAGTGATCTGCGCGTCACCGTTGGTGTAGGAGATGCCGCTCAGCTGGTGCTGTAAGCCCAATAGTCATACGCGCCGGGCACCGGGCATAGGTCGTTGTAGGCGGCCCGCACGAAATGAGCCGCTTGGGCGGGGGTCAGCTGTGGGTAGTCCCGCACCAGACCCGCGGCCACCCCAGTATCCGGGGCGTGCTGATTCCACAGTTGCCAGCACACGTTGTAGCCGTCGCCCAGCATCGCTGGATCCGTTCCGGTGATGCCCGCCGCCCGTGCGGCGACCAAGAAGTCCTGAGGTGTGGGATTTTGCGGTACCGGGCTGGCGCCGGCCGTCGTGACCGGGTCGGCGCCGGCCGGTGCGGCCAGGCCTACGGAAATGACGGCTGCAGCAGCACCGACGAGGAGCTTGGCCAACCTCAGTGGATTGGTTATGCGGGCGGTGATCATATCTATTGCCTCCCTTTAACTTTGGTGTTTGACGAAGTTGTCGCCGAGGTTGACTGGTCGGTTAGCCGATCTCCGCACCGCGCTCGGACTCCTTGAGCCGCGCCTCGGGCTTGGCTAGTTGGCGGCGCAGGCGGCCGACGTCGAACTCCGCCGCGCCATCAGCTCTGAAGTCGCTCTGCAGCTTCATATCTGGCGTCAGCGTCGTCATCAGGCCAGGGTTGTAGCGCTGTCCGGCTCTGGTAGCCCGCGTGATGTTCGCCTGTCCAGCGAGCCCGGTGACGGCCTCGCACAAGGTCGTGACGGTGATCGGTTCGATGACAAGGGTTTCCGTGAATCCGGACTCTTCGGTATGGTGGCGCGCCCAGGCTCCGCTGTAGCAGTCTTCTGTCGGGCCGATGACGGCCAACGGTTTGTCCTGTAGTGCACTGTGATTCCACGGTCGCGTCAATCAGTCGATGGCGTTGCGGACGGCCGCCGGTATGTACTCGTGGTAGTCGGTCAAAACCAATGCGGCGTGCGCATCGAAGGCGGCGGACCCGGCATGTATTGTGCTCCCCGCCTCGACAATTGGTCCACCGGTTCGTCTGCTGCATTACTCGATCGTCTAGGCGGCCACCGTGCGTGTCGACGTTGTCGCACACAACGGGGCGCGCCTGCCGCTGTCCTTGCGTACAGGCGAGCTGCGTCGCTTTACGGCGCTGTGGCGATGTTGTTGACGGCCACACCGAAATCTCAGATGCGTTGTCTGAAACGACATCGACACCGGCTTCGGTTCCAATAACGATCGACTCATCGCAGAAAGACCTAAAGGCCCACCACAAATCAGCCCACAGGCAACGACAGCGGTGGACGGTTGTTAAAGCAACATGTCAACAAAGTAAGAAAGAAGGAGCGTCATGGATTGCACTCTCGGTACGCAGCTGTGGAAAGGCACACTGGGATGGGGTGTCCTGACCATCGTGTTGGGCGCCATGGTACTGGCATGGCCGGGCCCGACAATCCTTGTCGCCTCAACCATATTCGGTGTCTACTTGCTGATAAGCGGGTTAGCAGAGCTGTTTTTCGCGTTCACTTTGCCCCGTTCCGCAGCCACTCGTGTCATGTTGTTCTTGACCGGCGCGTTGTCGCTTGTCTTGGCAATATTGTCGTTCCGCCACATCGGCGACGCCTATGCGGTCTTACTGCTCTCACTCTGGATCGGAACCGGTTTCATCTTCGTTGGGGTTTCTGAGACTGCGGTCGCCGTGAGTGAGCGCGACTTGCCCGGGCGGGGCTGGTACGTCGTTCTAGGGTTGATGTCCGTGATCGCTGGCGGAGTCGTGCTTGTTTGGCCGTTCGACTCCATCGTCGTGCTTACCATCGTTGCCGGTGTGTCACTGGTGGTCCTCGGGTTGATCCGGGTCGTACAGGCCTTCCAGATCCGCAGCGACACCAAGGCATTACGCGAAACGCGCGAGGCGCTATCTCAGCGGGTGGCAGCGTGACGACAAGAAACCTGCCCGTCCGATCGATTGGATGCAGCGCGCCAATCTTCGCCGGCGCCGACGGAAAACGTCTCGAACCAGCCGTGCGCGATTTCAGGCAGCATGACATGAACGTGACTATTAGGTTGAACCTTTTGGGTTGGCAGTTGGCCACATTCAAGGTTGATCTGGACATGGGGAGGTCCGGCCACGATGCCCCGAGACCGCGTCCCCTTGACGGTGCCTGCAAGCGGCTTTCGCGGCTCTGGGTGAATGCGATGATGTCGTGAGCTGGGAAAGCGAAATGACGATGTCCGAAGGCCGATCACGAGTACGCACTGCTGAGGGGCCCGGCCCAAGTCAGCCTGCCGGGAGGGTGTCATTCACCGCAGAAGGTACGACAATGACTGCCGCACAGTCCTATCCGATGGCGACACAAGTTGGCAGGCCCGTTCAAAGACGGTCAGTCGAGGCGGAATTGCGCGCACGGTTTGAGGATGAGGCCGCACCACTGCGTGACCTTCTTTACCGCCATGCGTGTCGGATGACCCGGAATCATGCGAATGCTGAAGACCTGGTGCAAGAGACGATGATGAAGGCATATAAGGGGTTTCATTCGTTTCAGCGAGGCACCAACATGCGCGCGTGGCTGTTGCGGATCTTGATCAACAGCTATATCAGTGATTATCGTAAGAGGTGTCGCGAGCCGGTGCAGTTCTCCACCGAGGAGGTCACCGAGCGGCGTTTGATGGATACCTACATCCGTTCTGTCCCGGCGGCATTGCATTCAGCCGAAGACCAGGCGCTAAATTCGTTGTCGGACAACGACCTAAAGTCGGCAATGCAAGCGCTGCCGCGGCAATTTCGCGACGTGGTGTACTACGCCGATGTCGAGGGTCTCCGTTATCAGGAGATCGCGGCGATCATGAACGCCCCTGCCGGAACCGTGGCTTCGCAGCTTTACCGCGGCCGACGACAACTGCGCAAGCTACTCGGCGACGTCGTCAGCGGTGCCGGAACCGCGACGACGTCCGCGACGGCGTGATGTCAATGTCTGAGGTTCAGCGGGCCGGCCGCCATAAGGCCCCCTACCCGTTTCATCGGGTGGTATTGGTAACGGCGCGGCGTCAGTGGCTCGCTCGTGCGGGCACATTCATAATTCGCGGCATCGCGGCAGCGATGTTGTTCGCAGCGCTTGGTGTTGCCGTGGTTGTGCTCGTCCACCCGCCGGCTACCGGCAGCCAGGCGTCAGTCTCTGGTTTTACTTCGCCGCGTTCCGCGGTCGACTTTTCTGCGCCGCATTCGGTCGAGCAGATCGCCGCCGAGGTGTTGCCCAGCGTGGTTACGCTGCAAACCAGCTTAGGTGGCGAAACTGAACTGGGTTCGGGCATCGTCCTCAGCCATGATGGGCTGATCATGACCAATAATCATGTTGTCGCCGCGTTCGGCGCCGGGCGGCACGCGTCGGCACGCACCGTGGTGACGTTTCACGACGGACGTAGCGCCGCGTTCAATGTGGTCGCCGCCGATCCGAAGAGTGATGTCGCTGTTGTTCGCGCGCAGGGGATTACAGGCCTCATCCCGATTTCATTCGGTCATTCGGCCGGTCTGCACATCGGTCAGCCGGTGATGGCGGTGGGATCGCCACTGGGTCTGCAGGACACCGTGACTACGGGAGTGGTCAGCGCGCTACACCGCCCGGTGTCGACTGTCGCCGAGGCCGCTAACCAG
>DASXJI010000299.1:0-10978 GCA_036497495.1 Mycobacterium sp. | reverse complement strand
GGCCAGCCAGGCCCGCGCCCGGGCCCGGAAGTCATCGATCGATTCGGCCTCGGCGACAGCGTGGCTGCGATGCGTCTCGGTCATCAGGCGGACCTCGGCGCCTGCTGCCCCGCCTCCTGCAACTGGTACACCCGCAGGTTGTGTTCTTCCGGCGTACCGAACATGGACCGGTACAGCGCAGCGCGCCGCAGGTACACGTGCAGGTCGTGCTCCCACGTCACGCCGATTCCGCCGTGCATCTGCACGCAGGCCTGGATGATCTCGGTTGCCATCTCCCCGACGTAGGACTTGGCAATGCTGGCCGACAAGGCGGCATCCGGCGAACGGTCGGCGATGGCTGCCACCGCCACGGAAGTCGTTGCCCGGCAGGCTTCCAGCCACATCTTCATATCGGCGAAGCGGTGCTTGAGCGCCTGATAGGACGCCAACGGGCGGCCGAAACTGTGCCGATCCAACGCCCAGGCCACGGTGAAGTCGAAAACGGTCTGCAGAATGCCGACCACTTCGGCGCACTGCAGCACCTGGGCGATCTGGCTTTGCCGGTCGATCAACTCGGCGGCACCGCCGATCGCCGCGCCGTGGTCGACCTGGACCCCGTCGAAATGCACACGGGCGTACTGCTTCACCAAATCGATGGACTGCTGCGGTTCTATGCGCACACCCGATGTGTCGGTCGGCACCAGGAATTGGCGCACGCCGTCGTCCGTTCGCGCCACTACGAGCAGAAGGCTGCTTTGCGCGCCGGCCTCCACGCGGTCTTTGACACCGTCGACGCGGTAGCCGGAATCGGTCGGCGTCGCGGTGACCGCCGGCTCATGCGGTGCCCAACCCTGCCCGGGTTCGTATACCGCCCACGACGCAATGATCTCGCCGGCGATCAGCGCCTCGATCGTCGCCGCGTGCGATTGCGGGTCGGCGGAATCCACCAGACCGGCAAGCACCGCGCTGACTGGATACAACGGGCCGGGAGCGACCGTCTTGCCGAGTTG
Organism: Mycobacterium sp.; assembly: GCA_036497495.1. Taxonomy (GTDB): domain Bacteria; phylum Actinomycetota; class Actinomycetes; order Mycobacteriales; family Mycobacteriaceae; genus Mycobacterium. Next base: position 9,989 of record DASXJI010000299.1, on the reverse strand, counting down.
TTCGGCCACCATGGCCAGATCGGCCACACCGTCGCCCGAGACACTGCCGCCACCGAGTTTCTCGGGGACCAGCAACGCCGTCCAGCCGAGCTCGGCGGCCCGCCGCCACCAGTCCGGCTCGAAAGAGACGCCATGAGCGTGCAGCTCCCGCACCCGGGTCAGCGGAACCTCTTTTTGCAGAAATGCTTGGGTGGTGGAGGCGAAGAGTATCTTTTCGGGGGAATCGACGGCAGTCATGATGTTGGCTAAGACCTTCCTGGCCTTCCTTCACCGCCCGAGGATGAAGGCCCGGCGTGTGTCCCAGTCGGTGGTCGCTGGTGACCCGATGGTAGCAATGAGCAATACAGTAAGAGATACCGGAGTTCAGTCGATAATGACGTTGAGGAGCCGCGGTCGCCATGGCTGACCCGGGCAAAGGGCCGCACGATTCAGCCAAGGCGAAGGCGGACGCGCTCGCATTGGCCGAGCAAGCCGAGGCCGAAGCGGCTGAGGCCGAGGCGCTTGCCGCGGCCGCCCGGGCTCGGGCTCGTGCCATCAAATTGCGGCGCGAGGCGCAGGCAGAAGCTGACGAAGTGGCCGAAGCGGCCACTGCGGAGGCCGACGAGCCTGAAGTTAGTGCCGACGAGACTGCAGAAGCGCCCGAGGTCACCGAGACCGTCGAGACTGCGGAAGCTTCTGCGCCGACCGAGACGGCCGAAGCCGAGCCGGGCGGCCGCCGGTTGCGGGCACCGAACTGGGCCGAGGGCCTGACCATCGCCGCGGTTGTCGCCATCTGCGCATTGCTCGGCGTCAGCGGCTGGATGGCCTGGCGTCACCACAGCGTCGTGCAGGAGCGGCAGCGGGCGGCCGCCTACATCGCCGCCGCCCGGCAAGGCGTCGTCAACCTGACATCGCTGGATTTCAACAAGGCCAAAGAAGACGTCCAGCGCGTGCTCGACAGTGCCACCGGCGAATTCAAGGATGACTTTCAGAGGCGTGCAGATGATTTCGAATCGGTGGTGAAGGATTCCAAAGCAGTGACCGAAGGGTCGGTCGCGTCCGCGGCGGTCGAATCGATGAACAATGATTCCGCCGTCGTTCTGGTGCTCGCCAACGAGCGGATCACCAATATCGCCGGCGCCAAGGATCAACCGCGGACGTTCCGTTTCCGGGTGTCGGTGGTGCACGACGGCGATCAGCTGAAGTTATCGAAAGTGGAGTTCGTGCTGTGAGCGCCGACGACGAAACTACGCCCGACGTCGAGCCCACCGACGGGGTCGAGATCGACACCGCGTCCGATGACAACGAGAAAGACTCGGCCGTCGACGACAAGGCCGCGGACAGCGCCGACAGCTCGTCGGCAGCCCGGCGAAGGCTCCCCACCATCCCGCGGATTCCGGCAGCGTTGGTGCTGGGTCTGCTGGCGGCCGGTGGACTGGCCGGATGGCTGTACTTCGCCCAGTTTCGGCCTGACACGCAGACTGACAACGCGGTCGCACAGAGCGTGGTCAACGCGGCCCGCGATGGCACCGTGGCGTTGCTGTCCTACAAGCCCGACACCCTCAATCAAGACTTCGCCGCGGCCAGGTCCCACCTCACCGGTGACTTCCTGAACTACTACGACCAGTTCACCAAGCAGGTCGTGACGCCGGCTGCCCAGTCGAAGGCGGTGGCGACCACGGCTCAGGTCGTGGGCGCTGCGGCCTCAGAGCTGCACCCGAATTCGGCGGTCGTGCTGGTCTTCGTCAACCAGGTGACCACCAGCAAGGAACGGCCGGATCCGGCGATGGCGTCCAGCAGTGTGCTGGTGTCGTTGACCAAGGTGCACGGCGACTGGCTGATCACCAAGTTCGATCCGCTCTAAGCACTGATTGGCCGACTCCTCAGCGGGCCGTGCCCGGCCCGCATCGTCGTCGCCCGGGCTAGACGGCGAACGAACGGCGCAGCGTCTGCGCGTGCAGCGCGGTGCTCTCCTGCGAGACAACCCAGTCCGGCACCGCCGAATCGAACCCGTGGAACGTGGCTGCCACAACGTGCAACTCTGTGTGCACAAAAGCGTGCAGCAGTCGGTTCGCGTAGTCGATCGCTTCGTCGCGGCACGGGTCGATCTCCGCGCAACTGATGAACGCGGGCGGCAGGCCTTCCAGGTTCGCCCGATGGGCCGGAACGTGGTGCGCCGTCGCGGCGCCGTGGCCGAGGTAGTGGGCCCACGCGCGGCTCACCGCGGGGCCATTGAGGCCCGGGCTGCGCTGAAATTCCCGTCGCGATGGCGTGGCGTCCGAATCCAGCATGGGCTGGTGTAGCACCTGGGCCAGGATCGTCGGGCCCTCCAGGTCGAACGTGCGCTGTGCCAGCGCGGCGACCAGAGCCGCGCCCGCGTCACGCCCCATCACCACGACCCGGTCGCCGTCGGCGTCGAGTTGCGCGCTGTTGTCCAGGACGTAGCGAAACGCTGCCTCCACGTCGTCGAGCGCCGCCGGGCAGGGATGCTCGGGCGCCAGCCGGTAATCGACCGAAACCACCAGGCAGCCCGCGTCGTGGGCCAGTTGCACGCAATGCCTGTGGTCGGTGTCGAGGTTCCCGGTCACGAAGCCCCCACCGTGGGCGTACACGACCAGTGGCGCCGCAGTCGTGGCCGGGCCGCGGTATAGGCGCAGGCCTAACTGCCGGCCCGCCGGGCCTGGGATGGCACGGTCTTCTATCGCGACGTTGTCGGTGTCGACGGCGGCCGCCCGACCGGCGGCGATCCGGTCGGCGCGCTCCCGCTCGGCGGGCAGCGACTCCGCCCGGAATTCGTTCACGTCCAGGCCCGCTGCGGCGTCCCGCAGTGCCGGGTCGATGCGGCCGATCCCTCTGAACCGTCTGGCCTCAGCGCGATCGATCTCAGTCGTCATGCTCTCGTTCCTTCAGCGGTGTTAGGTCACCCTATTTAAACCGCTGGCAACACGGCCCTTCGACTCGCGGTCCCTGAGCGCTTCACTTACTCGAAACTGACGTCGACAGCCGGTCGTTCCCCGGGGAGTGCTTTTACGGTGGGCGGCAGCCCGTACAACGCGGACGCGTTGCCGCGCATGATCCGCTCACGTTGGGGCGCCGGGAACCGGTTGATCGCATACGTCGGCGAGTCGTAGCTCCAGTGCGGATAGTCCGTCGAGAACATCAGGTTGTCGCCGAGGTCCATCAATTCCAGGTACTCGCGGAACTGTTTGACGTCGGGGTCTTCCAGCGGCTGGGTGGTGAACCGGACGTGTTCGCGGACGTAGTCCGACGGCCGTCGACGCACGTGTGGAAGGTCGCCGCGGCGGGCTTCCCAGATCCGGTCCATCCGCCACATCACCGGCATCGCCCAGGTGAACCCACCCTCGACGAACACCACCCGCAGTTCGGGGTGCCGGTCGAAAGCGCCGTCGAACACCAGGCTCATCAGGTGCGAGACGTACAGCAGCGGCCACGAAGCGAAGAAGTCATGCCAGTGCGCCGGGTTGCCGACCGGATACAGCGGAATCAGCTCGAACGGGGTCTGCCCCATCAAATGGGTGGCCACCGGTAGCCCGTTGGCCGAAGCGGCCGCATAGAGCGGATCGAAATGCGGGTTGCCGAAGGGCATTCCACGCGTCTGCGGCGTCATCAACACCTGTGCCATGTACGGGTGGCCCGCCCACCGTTCTACCTCGCGCGCCGCCAGGTCGGGCACCTGCGCGCTGACGCTGATCGATCCGCGCCAGCGACCGTGGGCGTTGTTGCGGTCCAGCCAGACATCGGCGAGCCAGTTGTTGTAGGTGGACTTCAGCACGTGTTCGGCCTGCGGCAGCTGCGCGTCGCACATCGGTTCCAGCGTGGCAATGCTGACTCCGGCGTCGAGCAGCAGTTGTTTGGCGGCGTAGTCGGGATCGGTGCCGGCGAAACCGCCACCGGGTGGGGCCGCGTCGACACGCATCGAGTTGGTCTTGTAGGAATCGGGCGTGTCGTAGAAGTGCGGGACCGGCGTCACGGCGTTTCCGGTTGGCCAGATCTTGTCCACCCATTCGGGAGGCGCGTACGACTTGAGGACGTCGGTCGAGACGGGCATCGGGTGCACATCGGTGTCGACGATGGCGACCGCGATCTCGTCGTGCTCGGTGTGCGGGCCGACCCGCTCGATTGTGGTCATCGGATGCTCTCCTCCGCCGGTGCGGCGAGCCCGTAAAGTTCGCCGGCATTTCGCCACAACACGTTGTCGCGTTGTGCGCTGTCCAGACCCCCGGCGGCCTCCTCGGGTGAAGACGTAGACCAATGAGGGTAGCCCGACCCGTACATCAGCAGGTCGGCCTTACCGGAGAACTCCATCCATCGCTGCATCTGGCCGGGATCGGTAGGCCCGTCGAACGACGACGAACAGAACCGGACATGGGCGGGCAGATAGTCGCTGGGATAGCGGTCGACCCACGGTGTCTGATCGCGCATCGACAGCCAGAAAGTATCCAGCCGCCACATCAGCGGGGTCAGGATGTCGTAACCGCCGTCGGCGAAGACGAACCTCAGATCGGGGTGGCGTCCGAAGACACCCTCGATGATCAGCGTCGCCAAGTGCACGAAGTAGTTCAGTGGCATGAAGGCCGCGTAGCCGGGATAGGTGTGGGCGTGACCGGCGAACGTGGGCGGATAGTCGACGCCGTTGCCACCGTTGATGTGCACGGCAACCGGAAGCCGGTGCGCCGCAGCGGCTTCCCAGATCGCCTCGAACATCGGTTTGCCGTAGGGCTCGCGGGACTGCATGGGCACCCCGACTTGCACGAGCTTGGGATGTGCGGCAAGACGCTCGATCTCGGCGACCGCACCCTTGGGGTCCTCCGGGTTGACCCGGATGGTTCCGCGGAACCTGTTCGAAGAATCTGGCTCCAGCCACCGGTCGAGCAGCCAGTCGTTGACCGCGGCACAGATTCGGCTGTTGAGCAGGTAGTCGGCAATGTTGCCTCGGGTCAGCGGGTTCAGCACCGCATAATCGACTTTGGCATCGTCGAACAGGTGACGGGCAACGGTTTCGCGGTCTGACCCCGGGTAGTGCTCGCCGTACAGGTCCTGCCGGTAGTTTCCCCCCGGCGCCTGATACCACTGTTGCTCTACGTCGGGGATCGCCCGCAGTTTGTGGGCATCGGGTAGGTAGCGCCTGATTTCGGCGTTGTAGCGGAAATGCGGCTGAACATTCGTGTCGATGATCATGCGGTCAGGTACACCTTCCCGTCGTCGACATCGACGTCGTAGATGCGGACCCGCCGCTTGGGGTCGGCAAGGTTTTGACCCGTCGTGATATCGAATTCCCAGTTATGCCAAGGGCATCGGACGATCTGGCCGTCCTTGACGCGCCGAAGCCCGCCGGGTTCGTCGGGCGCGGTTTCATTGGTGCCGCCGATCAGGCCCTCGCATAGCGGAGCGCCCTCGTGGGAGCAGTAGTTGACGATCGCGTGCAGGGAGCCGCGCACGTTGTAAACCCCGACGCCGAATTTCCCGACGTCGACGAGCTTCATCGCACCCGGCGGCAGGTCGTCGAGGGAGCACACGAATCGACGTTCCGGCACGGTTTAATACTGTCCTCGTTACGGTAACCACCACAAGCCATTGGGCTTCGTTGCTATCTATATTATGATAGCAACATTCCATGTGCCCCCTAAGGAGCGGCAATGACGCTGCGCACCGATAGCCCGGATCTTGGCGACGAGCCCGTCACCCTGGACACCACCGGCGAGACCAGCCCCTACCCGTTCTTCGAATACATGCGGCGCACCGATCCGGTGTTCCACGGGTCGCTGATGGACCACGAATTAATGCCGCCAGAGTTGAAACCGGAAGACGAGTGGGTGCTGTTCGGCTACGACGGCGTCTTCCAAGCGTTCCGCGACGACAAGATCTTCACCTCCGCCACCTACGACAAGACCATCGGGCTGGTGATGGGCCATATGATCCTGGCCATGGGCGGCAAGGAGCATCACGACCATAGAAGCTTGGTAGCCAAGGCATTTCGTGCCACCGCGCTCGAACGCTGGGAGCCGTCGGTCATCGGTCCGGTCTGCGATCAGCTGATCGACGAGATCAAGAACGACGGGCACGCCGACCTGGTGAAGGCGCTGACATTCGAGTTCCCCACCCGGATCATCTCCGAACTGCTCGGGCTCCCTCGCGAGGACCTCGACCTGTTCCGGCGGCTCTCGCTGGACATCATCTCGATCCCGACCGACATCATGGCGGGGTTGACCGCGGCCAACGAGTTGCACGGTTACTTCCTGGACCAGGTCGAGCAACGCCGCCGCAAGCTGACCAACGACATCATCGGCGACCTCGTCGCAGCGGAGATCGACGGCGAAAAACTCACCGACGAGGCCATCATCGCCTTCTTGCGGCTGCTGCTGCCCGCCGGTCTGGAGACCACCTACCGGTCGTCGGGCAACCTGCTCCACCTCTTACTCACCCACCCCGAGCAGCTGGCGATGGTCCAGCAGGACCGGTCGCTAATTCCGAGTGCGATCGAAGAAGGACTGCGGTACGAAACACCGCTCGTCATGGTCATGCGCACCACTACCGAGGATGTCGAGGTGGGCGGCCACACCATCCCCGCCAACGCGCAGGTCGATTTGTGCATGGGATCGGCCAACCGCGACGAGAGCCGTTGGGACAACGCCAACACCTTCGACATCGGCCGGCCTCGCCAAGCGCACATCTCGTTCGCCGGTGGCATCCACATGTGCCTCGGAATGCATTTGGCCCGGATGGAAACCCGGGTGATGCTGAACAGCCTGCTGGACCGCGTCACGGATTTGGCTCTAGTTGCCGACGACGGGAGCGGCCAGGAGTGCAAAATCGTCGGCCCGATCTTCCGGTCTCCCAACAAGCTTCCCGTCATCTTCAGCGCGTCATGAAAAGCCGCGCCGCGATCCTGCACGACGTCGGCGGCCCGTGGTCCGTCGAGGAATTCGAGTTGGATCCGCCCAAGGCCGGCGAGGTCCTGGTGAAGATGGCCGCCGCCGGGTTGTGCCATTCCGACGACCACATCCTCAAGGGCGACATGTCGGCGCCCAACGAGGTCATGCGTTCCATGGGGTTGCCCACGATGTTCCCCACCATCGGCGGGCATGAGGGTTCGGGCGTCGTGCAAGAGGTCGGTGAGGGCGTCACGGAGTTCGCCCCGGGCGACCACGTGGTGATGTCGTTCGTCGCCGTCTGCGGTCAATGCCGTTGGTGCGCAACCGGAGCCGAATACATCTGCGACGCCGGCATCGGCACCATGATTCCGGGTATGCCCACTGACGGCACGTTCCGCCACCACACCGCCGACGGCCGGGACCTGGGCCACCTCGCCAAGGTGGGAACCTTCGCCGAACACACTGTGGCAGCTACCAATTCGCTGGTAAAGATCGAGCAACACCTTCCGCTGGCGCCCAGTGCGCTGCTGTCGTGCGCCATCCCAACCGGCTACGGCTCCGTTTCCAACCGCTCGAACATGCGCGCCGGTGACACCGTCGTGGTGATCGGTGTCGGCGGCATCGGCACGGCCGCCATCCAGAGCGCCCGGATCAACGGGGCCGCCCAGATCGTGGCCGTCGATCCCGTTGAGTTCAAGCAGAAGTCAGCTCTGCGGTTCGGCGCAACGCACAGCGCCGGGTCGGCCGAGGAGGCAATGGACCTGGTGCGGGGTTTGACGTACGGCGTGATGGCCGATGCCGTGGTGGTTTCGCCGTCGTTGATCAGCCGCGAGGACGTTCGCGATGGAGTGGCACTGACTCGTAAAGGCGGCACCTGCGTGCTCACCGGGATGACCTCCCAACTGACCCAGTCGGTCAAGATCAACCTGCAGGAATTCATCCTGATGAACAAGACGCTTGCGGGCACTATCTTCGGCTCCTGCAACCCGAAGGCCGACATCGACCGGCTGGCCAAGCTGTACCAGAGTGGGCAGTTGCTGCTCGACGAAATGATCACCAGACGCTACCGCCTCGACGACATCAACGATGCCTACGCCGAGTTGCTTAACGGTGAAATCGTCCGCGGCATCATCGATTTCGCAGTGGCATAGCTGTCGCCTTCGGGGAGGACACCCGTGCATTCGCCGGCCTTGGTTCTCGTTCACGGCGGCCAGCATTCGGCGGACTGTTGGGATCTCACCGTCGACGAGTTGCATCGGCGGGCGCCGCATCTGCCGGTACTGGCTGTGGACATGCCCGGCCATGGCACCGTATCCGGCGACCTGAGCACGGTGAGCATTGCCGAATGTGTGCAATCGGCAGTCCAGCAGATCGAAGACGCTGGACTCGGCGACGTGATAGTTGTCGGGCATTCGCTGGCCGGACTGACGGTGCCCGGCATGGTCACCCAGCTGGGATTCCCGCGGGTGCGGGAGATGGTCTTGGCGGCATCCTGTCTGCCCATTCAGGGCAAGGCGATCGTGGACACGCTCGTTGGGCCGCTGGCCTGGTATGTGCGACGCGCGGTTCGGATGCGAAGGCAGCCGGCGACGATGCCGAATGTGCTGAGCGCGTTGATCTTTTGCAACGGCATGACGCGCGAGCAGCGCCGCTACACCATGTCCCGGATTCATCCGGAGGCAGCGACGATCATCGCCGAACCGGTTGATCGCAGCGATCTGCCCGACGATGTTCCGCGGACCTGGATCCTGACGCTGCGCGATCACGCCCTGTTTCGCCGCGTCCAGTTACACAGCATCGCCGCACTCGGCGGCGTGCAGACGCTGATCCCCGTCGACACCTGCCACGATCTGATGATCAGCGAACCCGCGCTGCTAGCCGAAATCCTGATCGATCGCTGTCGGCTGCGTTCAGCAACCGGCTAGTCGGTCGCGCCTGAAATCACTTGCGTCACTTCAGTTTCGCTTGTGGATAACTATCTACATATGTCGGACCTACTAGTTATCATTCGAACATGCGTTCTAGTAGTAGGGAAGAGATCGTCGAGGTCCTCGACGCGCTCGAAGCCGGCTACAAGCGCGCCTTGGACCTAAGGTTTGACGCGCTCACCACACCCGAGCGGCTGAGGGTATTGGAGCGGTGGGAGCAGATGCGCCGTTGGCAACCCGCCGTCGAATACCCGCTGATCAATCAGCTCAGCGAACAGGCTGATGCCACCGAATTGGGCGGCAAGCTGGCCGCAGCGTTGGCCGACCGGTTGCGCATTACCCGAGCCGAGGCGTCGCGGCGTATCCACGACGCCGCCGATTTGGGCGAACGGACCGCGCTGAACGGCGAGCGCTTGGAGCCGGCGTTGCCGGCCACCGCCAAGGCGCAACGCAACGGCGAACTCGGCGCCGGCCACATCGCGGTCATTCGCAGCTTCTTTCACCGGCTGCCGGACTTCGTCGACGTCGAGACCCGCGCCAAAGCCGAAGCCCACCTGGCCCGGCTCGGCGGCGAGCATCCCCCCGACGAGTTGAGCAAACTGGCCGACACACTCACCGACTGCCTCAACCCCGACGGCGACTTCACCGACGTCGACCGCGCCCGCCGCCGCGGCATCACCATCGGCCGCCAACACCTCGACGGAATGTCGCCGATCAGCGGCTATCTGACACCCGAGGCGAGGGCGACCATCGACGCGGTCTTCGCGAAGTTGGCCGCGCCCGGCATGTGCAACCCAGACGATATCGAGCCGTGTGTCAGCGGCACCCCGTCACAGGCCGCCATCCAGGGCGACACGCGCGGCGCGGGCCAGCGCAACCACGACGCCCTCGTCGCGGCCGGCCGCGCCCTGCTGACCTCCGGTGACCTCGGCCAACACAACGGATTACCGGCCTCCATCATCGTCACCACCACTCTGCAAGAACTCGAAGCCGGCGCCGGCAAAGCGTTGACCGGCGGCGGCACCCTGCTGCCGATGTCTGATGTGGTCCGGCTGGGCTCCCATGCCCACCACTACCTGGCGATCTTCGACAAGGGCAAAGCGCTGGCGCTGTACCACACCCGACGCCTTGCCTCACCAGCCCAGCGAATTGTGCTGCACGCCAAGGATCGTGGTTGCACCTTCCCCGG
>DASXJI010000298.1:0-7156 GCA_036497495.1 Mycobacterium sp. | reverse complement strand
TGCGGACCGTGCCGGGCCGAGGCTTCCGCACTGCAGCAGGTATACGACGTCACCCGCGCCAACGGGGTGGCGTTGTTGGGTATCGACGTACGTGACAACAACCGTCAGGCGGCCCAGGACTTCGTCAAAGACCACAAGGTGACGTTCCCGTCGATCTACGACCCGGCGATGCGGACGATGATCGCGTTCGGTGGGAAGTACCCCACCTCGGTGATTCCGTCCACGCTGGTGCTCGACCGCGGCCACCGGGTGGCTGCGGTGTTCCTGCGGGAGCTGCTCGCCCAGGACCTCCAGCCGGTGGTGCAGCGGATCGCCGCAGAGCCGGGGCCGCAATGAGTTTCACCGAAACCGCCGCCGCCGGACCGCTTGTGCTCGCGCTGGCGGTGTCCGTGCTGGCCGGGCTGGTGTCGTTCGCATCGCCGTGCGTGGTACCGCTGGTGCCCGGCTACTTGTCGTATCTGGCCGCCGTTGTCGGCGTCGACGAATCGGACAAGGCTCCGCCGAATGCGCGGTGGCGGGTCACCGGGTCGGCGGCGCTGTTCGTCGCCGGGTTCACCGTGGTGTTCCTGCTGGGCACGGTCGCCGTGCTGGGCATGACGACCACGCTGATCACCAATCAACTTGTGCTGCAACGGGTCGGCGGTGTGCTGACCATCCTGATGGGCCTGGTGTTCGTGGGATATGTCCCCGCGCTGCAACGCCAGTTCCGGTTCGCGCCGCGGCAGCTGTCGACCCTGGCCGGGGCGCCGCTGCTTGGCGCGGTGTTCGCGTTGGGTTGGACGCCCTGTCTGGGCCCGACGCTGGCCGGGGTCATCACGGTCGCATCCGCGACCGACGGCGCCAGCGTGGCGAGGGGCATCGTACTGGTGATCGCGTACTGCCTCGGACTGGGAATCCCGTTCGTGCTGCTGGCTTTTGGGTCGGCGTCGGCCGTCGCCGGTCTCGACTGGCTGCGACGGCACACCAGGGCGCTGCAGATCGTCGGCGGTGTGCTGCTGATCTTGGTGGGCGTCGCGCTGGTCAGCGGCGGGTGGAACGACTTCGTGTCCTGGCTGCGTGACGCGTTTGTCTCGGATGTGAGGTTGCCGATTTGAGCCGGCTATTCGCGTGGGCCCGCAACACGTGGCGCGCGCTGACCTCGATGGGCACCGCACTGGTCCTGCTGTTCCTGCTGGCGCTGGGCGCGATGCCCGGCGCGCTGCTGCCGCAGCGCAGCCTCAACGCCGGCAAGGTGGACGACTACCTTGCCACCCACCCGAAGATCGGGCCGTGGCTGGATAAACTGCAGGCGTTCAACGTGTTTGGCAGCTTCTGGTTCACCGCGATCTACACGCTGCTGTTCGTGTCGCTGCTGGGCTGCCTGACGCCGCGGATGATCGAGCACGCTCGCAGCATGCGGGCAACGCCGGTGCCGGCGCCCCGCAACCTGACCCGGCTGCCCAAGCACGCCGCGGCCACCGTCGCCGGCGAAGCCGACGATGTGGCGACGACGATGGCGGGGCACCTGCGTGGCTGGCGCACCGTCATCCGCCAGGGCATCGAAATCTCCGCGGAGAAAGGCTATCTGCGCGAATTCGGCAACCTGGTCTTCCATTTCTCGCTGTTGGGCCTGCTGGTCGCGGTGGCCGCCGGCAAGCTGTTCGGCTATGAGGGCAACGTCGTCGTCATCGCCGACGGCGGTCCCGGGTTTTGCTCGGCATCACCTGCGGCGTTCGACTCATTCCGGGCCGGCAACACCGTCGACGGCACGTCGCTGCACCCGATCTGCTTGCGTGTCAACGACTTCAAGGCGAAGTATCTGCCGTCTGGGCAGGCGACATCGTTCGCCGCGGACATCGACTACCAGTCCGGGCGGGATCTGACCGGCGGCAGTTGGCGTCCGTACCGGCTGGAGGTCAACCATCCGCTGCGAGTCAGCGGCGACCGGGTCTACCTTCAGGGCCACGGCTATGCGCCGACGTTCACCGTCGTCTTCCCGGACGGGCAGACCCGCAGCTCGACGGTCCAGTGGCGGCCCGACAATGCGCGCACGCTGCTGTCGTCGGGGGTGGCCCGGATCGACCCGCCGGCCGGGACGTACCCGGACGCCGTCGAACGTTGCGAACACCAGATCGCCATCCAGGGTCTGCTGGCGCCGACCGAACAACTCGAGGGCACCCTGCTGTCGTCGAGCTTTCCCGCGCTGAACGCCCCGGCGGTCGCCATCGACATCTACTCCGGTGATGCCGGACTGGACACGGGCCGGCCGCAGTCGCTGTACTCCCTGGATCCGCGCCTCATCGACCAGCATCGGCTCAACAGGGTCAAGCGGGTCAACCTGCGCGTCGGCGACCAGGTGCGGATCGACCAGGGCCCGGCGGCGGGCACCGTCGTACGTTTCGACGGCGCCGTGCCGTTCGTCAACCTGCAGGTCTCGCACGACCCGGGCCAGATCTGGGTGCTGGTGTTCGCGATCGCGATGATGGCCGGGCTGGTGGTGTCGCTGCTGGTGCGTCGACGGCGGATCTGGATTCGGCTGCTGCCAGGAACGCCCGGTACGGTGAACGTCCAGGTAGGCGGTTTGGCACGCACCGACAACGCCGGTTGGGGCGACGAATTCGAGCGGATCGTCGAGCGCCTTCAGCAGGGATTGACGAGGTCGGCAGCCGAGCCGATCGTGACCGGAAGGAGCAACCCGTGAACACCACCCATGTCCACCTCGGTCTGGCGCGCAACTCCGACTGGGCGTTCACGTCCGCGATGGTGATCATGGTGGTCGCCTTGCTGTTTTTGGCCGCCGAACTCGCCTACACGCGCAGCCGCAAAACCGACCGAGAACTGGTCGGCGTGGGCGCGAACAGCGTGACCCCCGGCGTCGTGACCGACACCCCGCGCCGGCCGTTCGATGAGCGGGTCGGGCGGGCCGGGCTGATCCTGGTCTACGCCGGTATCGGGTTGTTGTTCGCTTGCATCGTGTTGCGCGGTCTGGCCACCCAGCGGGTGCCGTGGGGCAACATGTACGAGTTCATCAACCTGACCTGCTTCTGCGGGCTGATCGCCGGCGCGATCGTGCTGCGCCGGCCGCAATACCGTCCGCTGTGGGTCTTCTTGCTGCTGCCGGTGCTCATTTTGCTGACGGTGTCCGGACGCTGGCTCTACACCAACGCCGCGCCGGTGATGCCCGCGCTGCAGTCGTACTGGCTGCCCATCCACGTGTCAGTGGTCAGCCTGGGCTCGGGTGTGTTCATGGTCGCCGGGGTGGCCAGCATCCTGTTCCTGCTGCGGACCTCCCGGCTGGGTGAGCCGGACACCCCGGGTGCGCTTGCCCAGCTGGTACAGCGGCTGCCCGACGCGCAGGCACTGGATCGGATCGCCTACCGCACCACGATCTTCGGGTTCCCGGTCTTCGGCTTTGGGGTGATCTTCGGCGCGATCTGGGCCGAGGAGGCCTGGGGCCGCTACTGGGGCTGGGACCCCAAGGAGACGGTGGCGTTCATCGCCTGGGTGGTCTATGCCGCTTACCTGCACGCCCGCTCGACGGCCGGCTGGCGGGACAGGAAAGCCGCCTGGATCAATGTGGTCGGCTTTGTCGCCATGGTGTTCAACCTCTTCTTCGTCAACCTGGTGACCGTCGGCCTGCATTCCTACGCCGGAGTCGGATAAGCCCAGGTCAGAGGGCCGCGTTCGGCGCTGCGATATGTTCGATTGGAGCACTGTTCATCAACCAGCGACCGGAGCGTTGCAACGAGGGGATATTTAACGTGTCTGAGCATCCGCCCTACGACGGGAACGCCGGCGGCCGCGGAGACCATCCGACGACCGAATTGCCGCCACACCAGCCACCACCGCCACCGAACGCCGAACCGGCGACCCGGGCGTTCGCCGGGTTCCGCACCGAACGCCGGTTCAGCGACAACGCGACGCAGAACGCACCGCTGCCGCAGACGCGCGGTGAACCGCGGGCATGGGCAGAGACGCCGTACCAGGGACTTCCGCGGGTCGTAGAGTCCGCGGATGCGCCTCGGCGGGTCTACGGCAACTACGGGGGACCGCCGCCTTCTGTTGACATCGGACATCCGCACCCGAACGTGCCGCCGTCGCGCTACCCGGAGCTGTCCACCAGCACCCTGTTGCGCCAGGTCAAGCCGCCACCAACGGAGGGCTGGCGGCGGTGGCTGTTTCGGCTATCGGGACAGCTGATCAACGTCGGCGAAAGCCCGCGAACAATGCGGTACAACGACCTGACCGTCCAGGTGAACCGGCCGCTGCGGGGTTGCTACCGCATCGCGATGCTCTCGCTAAAGGGCGGCGTCGGCAAGACCACCATCACCGCGACGCTCGGCGCGACCTTCGCGTCGATCCGCGGCGACCGGGTGGTGGCCGTCGACGCCAACCCCGATCGCGGCACGCTGAGTCAGAAGGTGCCGTTGGAGACGCCGGCCACCGTTCGGCACCTGCTGCGCGACGCCGAGGGCATCGACCGCTACAGCGACGTCCGCAGCTACACCTCGCAGGGACCCAGCCGGCTGGAAGTGCTTGCGTCAGAAAGCGATCCGGCAATGTCGGAAGCATTCAGCGCTGACGATTACGCGCAGACGCTGGAGATCCTCGAGCGGTTCTACGGACTGGTGCTGACCGACTGCGGCACAGGGCTTTTGCATTCCGCGATGACGTCGGTGCTGGACAAGGCCGACGCCCTTGTCGTGGTCAGCTCGGGTTCGATCGACGGCGCGCGCAGCGCCTCGGCCACGTTGGACTGGCTCGACGCCCACGGCCACGAGGACCTGGTCAGCAATTCGATCGCGGTGATCAACGCGGTGCGGCCACGGTCAGGCAAGGTCGACATGCAGAAAGTGGTCGATCATTTCTCGCGGCGCTGCCGCGCGGTGCGTTTGGTGCCGTTCGACCCACACCTTGAAGAAGGCGCCGAGATCGACCTCGACCGGCTGAAGCGGGAGACCCGGGAAGCCCTGATCGAGCTGGCAGCTGTTGTCGCAGAGGGTTTTCCGAGCGATCAGCGCCGATCCAACGAGCACTTCATCTAGCCCTGCGACGACTCGGGCCGAAACGGCCGGGGCAGAAGCAGGGCCATCAATGTGCTAGCGCGGATTGTTGTCACCGTGGGTCAACCGCCACAGGAAGTCCGGATCGTCGTCGGGTCCGATGACGCGGCTCTTCGGGCGGTTGATCTGTGAACGGGCCGCGCGCCAGCCAGCGTAGACCACCGTCGCGACAATCAGTGCCAGGAGCAGGTACAGCACTCAACACCTCCTTAGTCCGAATATACGCGGCGACCTAGGCTCGCAGTGTGTCAAACGGAGAGAGCTCCGCCGGCCGCGCAGTCGTCAGCGTTTTGTTGTACGTGGCGGCCCGCCTGGTGTTGGTGATCGCCCTCACCGCGGCGATCTATGGGGCTGGCCGAGGCCTTGGCGTGCATGATTTTCCGCTCGTCGTGGCTCTGCTGTTCGCGCTCGTCATCGCGATGCCGCTGGGGATGTGGCTGTTCGCTCCGTTGCGACGCCGGGCCACCGCGGGCATCGATGCCGCCACCGAACGCCGTCGCCACGACCGTGCGCAACTTCGGGCCCGACTGCGTGGTGAGACCCCACCCGAGGACTGACGCCCTTCGTAGCGCTCGCCGAGCGTGCGCGTTGTGGGCGCGAAATGCTGGGAATCCGCTCAGAAGCTGCACAGTCGGCACCTCGAGCACGGCGCTTAGGCCGTCACCGTCAACGCGGCTGCCACCGCGATCGACCAGACCAGCAGGGTCAGGCCGGTATCGCGCAACACCGGGATCAACTCGGGCCCGGTCCGCCCGGCGCGCACCGGAGCCGCGGCCCGCACCGCCAGCGGTGTCGCCACCAATCCAGCCGCACACCACGGCGTCGCGGCTGTCAGCGCCAGCGTGAGAACGGCGGCGACGGCCAGCAATGCCTGGTACAAAATGCGTGTCCTTTTGTCGCCCAGGCGCACGGCCAACGTGATCTTGCCGGACTCCGCATCGGTTGGGATGTCTCGTAAGTTGTTGGCTACCAACACCGCTGACGACAGCGCACCTGTCGTCACCGCCAATGCCAGACCCACCCAATCGACCCGCAGTGCCTGCGTGTACTGGGTCCCGAGCACCGCGACCATACCGAAGAACAGGAACACCGCGACTTCGCCGAAGCCCGCGTAGCCGTACGGTCTCGAGCCGCCGGTGTACAGCCACGCCCCGGCGATGCACAACGCGCCGACCGCAATCAGCCACGGCGCACTGGTCAGCGCGAGTATCAATCCGGCCACCGCGCCGACAGCCAGGCTGGTCAGCGCCACCGTCAGCACCGCCCGAGGCGTCGCCAGTCGCGAACCGACCAGGCGCACCGGACCCGCCCGGTTGTCGTCGGTGCCGCGGATGCCGTCGGAGTAGTCGTTGGCGAAGTTCACCCCGACGATCAGCGCTAGCGCGACGACCAGCGCCAGCAGCGCCTTCCACCAGACCGCGGCGTGCAGCCAGGCGGCGGCGCCGGTACCGGCGATCACCGGTGCGATGGCGTTGGGAAGTGTTCGCGGTCGCGCGCCGGCGATCCACTGCGCAAGACTGGCCACCCCCCGATCGTTGCATGCGCGTGCACAAGAATGATCACCGTGCCCGGCGACGACGATGCGTAGCGGAGCGATGGGGAGGAATGGCGTTAATGCTCGGAGTGATTGGCGGCAGCGGCTTCTACACCTTCTTCGACTCTGCCGCGCGCAGCGTCAGCCTGGACACGCCCTACGGCGAGCCCAGTGCTCCGATCACCGTCGGCTCGATCGGGGAGCATGAGGTGGCGTTCCTGCCTCGGCACGGCGCCGACCACCGGTTTCCGGCGCACAAGGTGCCCTACCGGGCCAACATGTGGGCGCTCCGCACGTTGGGAGTGCGGCAGATCTTCGGCCCGTGCGCGGTCGGCAGCCTGACGACCCGTCACGGGCCGGGCGCCATCGTGGTGCCCGATCAACTCGTGGACCGGACTCGTCGGCGCGCCGACACCTACTTCGACTCCGGCGCAGCGCACGTGTCCTTCGCCGATCCCTACTGCCCGACGCTGCGCTCGGCGGTCACCGGCCTGCCCGAGGTGGTCGACGGCGGGACCATGGTGGTGATCGAGGGGCCGCGATTTTCCACCCGCGGGGAGAGTCAATGGTTCGCCGCCGC
>DASXJI010000297.1:0-3160 GCA_036497495.1 Mycobacterium sp. | reverse complement strand
TCCACCCCGGTGGCCAACGGTGTGCTGACTACCAACAACGAGGCGCAGGCCCTGGACCGCGCGGGGCTGCCGGACTCGGCTGAGGACAACGGTGGCCAGGCCACGGCTGCGGCGCTGAGCACCGCGCTGACCCTGCGCCATCTTTGCGGAAAGTCGTGACTGCGAAGCCCGACCAGGCCCCCTGGGATGTGCAGCTGCGGCCCCACCTGACCCCCTATGTCGCCTACGCCGTGGCGTTCGTCCTTGTCGCAGCGCACGTGGTGATTGGCCTACTGCTCAAGATCGGGTCCACCGGCGTCATCTTTCAGACCTCCGACCAGATCGCGATGGCGGGGCTGGGTTTGGTGCTTGCCGGGCTCGTGCTGCTGTTCGCCCGGCCACGGCTGCGGGTGGGCGCCGCGGGGCTGTCCGTGCGCAACGTGCTCAGTGATCGCTTGGTGCCGTGGGACGACGTGGTCGGAGTCTCTTTTCCGGTCGGCGCGCGCTGGGCGCGAATCGATCTGCCCGACGACGAGTACATCCCGCTGATGGCCATCCAATCGGTCGACAAGGACCGGGCCGTCGCTGCGATGGACACCGTCCGGAGTCTGTTGGCCCGCTACCGGCCCGACCTGGCGTCGGCATGACTTGTCGGACAAGCCTGTTGACGGCTATCCACATCGATTCGCACTGACGCGGCCGGAGTCAGTGGGCCGATGTAGTATCGAACGCATGTTCGAGAAGTGGTATGCCTCGCGTCCGACACCCGAATCGGCCGCGCTGCTCGACCGGATCGGCCAGGCGGGTCGAGCCGAGTCTCAGGCTGCCGCGCGACGTCTGGTGGCCGTCGGCGAGTTGTACATGCTGCGCCTGCGAGATTCGGGGGAAGACGCCGACTGCGCCATGGATACCTGGGACGCGGTCGCTGCGCAGGTGGCCGCCGCCCTGCGGTGCAGTATCGCGATGGGTTCGAGCTACTTGCGCTACGCGGTGGCGCTGCGACAGCGGCTCCCCGAAGTGGGCAGGCTATTTCAGGCGGGTGAAATCGACTACCGCTCCTTTCAGGCGATCGTGTTCCGGACGGACTTGGTCACCGATGCTGAAGCGCTTGCGCGAGTCGATGCGCTTCTTGCAACGAGGCTTTCGCGATATCCATCGTTGACACGCGGTCGACTCGCCGCCGAAGTCGATCGAGCGGTTGCCAAAGCCGACCGAGACGCGGTGCGGCGGGCGAAGGAGGCGTTCAGGGATCGCTACGTCGACGTCACTACGGACGCACACATGGCGTACGTGACCGGAAACGTGCTGGCCACCGCAGGACTTGCCCTCGATCGTCGGCTGAATGACTTGGCGGCAACGGTCTGCGACGCTGACCCGCGCACCCGTGAACAGCGCCGAGCGGATGCGCTGGGCGCCCTGGCCGCCGGCGCCGGCAGACTCGTCTGCGGCTGCGGCTCTTCCGACTGCGCTGCCGCGCGGCGCGTGTGCAGCCGCGACGTCGTGATTCACGTGGTTGCCGGGCAGGCGACGGTCGAGGGCAGCAGCGCCGCACCCGGCGTGATGGCCGGCGCAGAGGGCTTGATCCCGGCGGAGATGGTGGCCGAGATGGCCAACAACGCACGGCTGCAGCCAGTGATTCCGCCCGACGATGTGCCCGAGCCGCGCTACATCCCTTCGGCCAAGCTCGCCGATTTCGTCCGATGCCGCGATCTGACGTGCCGCGCCCCGGGCTGCGATCGCCCGGCCGTCGACTGCGATCTGGATCATACGGTCGCCTATCGCGACGGAGGCTCTACCCACGCCTCCAACCTGAAGGCGCTCTGTCGAAAACATCACCTGTTGAAGACTTTCGGAGGGTGGCTCGACAAACAGCTGCCTGACGGCACTGTGATATGGCGCCTACCCGACGGACACACCTACGTGACTACGCCGGGCAGCGCGATGTTGTTTCCGAGTCTTTGTGCGCCCACTCAGAACCTGCCCGCACCGGCCACCGAGACGGCCGATGACTACTGCGGTGAGCGGACCGTGATGATGCCCAAACGGCGCCGGACCCGTGCGCAGAACCGCGCCCGCTACGTCGCGGCCGAACGCAGGGACAATCACCGTGCCCGTGTGGCGCAGGGCGCGCGGAGTCCGGCGTGTGAGGGACCGCGTCCGCCCGGCACTAATCACGACCCGCCGCCCTTCTAGGTTGGCCGCGCGCATCGAGTTGAGGTCAGCGCCGTCGGGCCACCGGACTAGCCTTAGATACCGTGGCTGATCCTGCGACGTACCGTCCCGCTCCCGGGTCCATCCCGGTCGAGCCCGGCGTCTACCGGTTCAGTGATCAGCACGGACGAGTGATCTACGTCGGCAAGGCCAAGAGCCTGCGCAGTCGATTGACGTCGTACTTCGCCGATATCGCGAGCCTGCACCCACGCACCCGGCAGATGGTGACCACGGCCGCCAAGGTGGAGTGGACGGTGGTCAACACCGAGGTCGAGGCGCTGCAGCTGGAATACAACTGGATCAAGGAATTCGACCCTCGGTTCAACGTCCGCTACCGCGACGACAAGTCCTATCCCGTGCTCGCGGTCACTCTCAACGAGGAGTACCCGCGCCTGATGGTCTATCGGGGCCCACGCCGAAAGGGTGTCCGCTACTTCGGGCCCTACTCGCATGCCTGGGCCATCCGGGAGACCCTGGACCTGCTGACCCGAGTCTTTCCGGCTCGCACATGTTCGGCCGGAGTGTTCAAGCGACACAACCAAATCGACCGGCCGTGCCTATTGGGCTACATCGACAAATGCTCGGCGCCGTGCATCGGGCGGGTGAGCGCCGAGCAGCACCGCCAGATCGTGCTGGACTTCTGCGATTTCCTGTCCGGCAAGACGGACAAATTCGCCCGCGACCTCGAACAGCAGATGCAGGCAGCGGCAGAAGATCTCGATTTCGAGCGCGCCGCGAGACTGCGCGACGACCTCGGCGCACTGAAGCGCGCACTGGAGAAGCAGGCCGTCGTCCTCGGCGACGGCACCGACGCTGACGTCGTTGCTTTCGCAGACGACGACCTGGAAGCCGCCGTTCAGGTGTTCCACGTCCGCGGTGGGCGGGTTCGTGGGCAGCGCGGCTGGATCGTCGAAAAGCCCGGCGATCCAGGTGATTCCGGTGAAGCACAATTGGTCGAGCAATTCCTGAC
>DASXJI010000296.1:0-6814 GCA_036497495.1 Mycobacterium sp. | reverse complement strand
CGCAGTCCATCGTCGGCGACTTCGAAGCGAACATGTCCGACGTCGACGACATCATCGCGAACGCGGCACCGATCCTGGACAGCCAGGTCGACTCCGGCGACTCGATCGCGCAGTGGTCGCACAACCTCAAGGTGCTCACCGCTCAGACGGCGGAAAGCGATCAGCACGTGCGAAGCATCCTGTCGAAGGCCGCGCCGACCGCGGATCAGGTCAACGACGTCTTCAACGACGTACGCGAGTCGCTGCCGCAGACGCTGGCGAACCTGGAAGTCGTCGCCGACATGCTCAAGCGATACAACAAAGGCCTCGAGCAGTTGTTGGTATTCTTGCCCGAGATCGGTTCGGTCGCACAGACTTTGATCGCATCCGCTCCGGGCGCGGTGCTGATGAATCTCAACCTGTCACTGAACAATCCGCCGCCGTGCCTGACCGGATTCCTGCCGGCTTCGGAGTGGCGCTCACCCGCGGACGTCAGCACGGCACCATTGCCGGAAGGGACGTACTGCAAGATCCCACAGGACACTCCGGCCAACGGGGTACGCGGGGCGCGAAACTACCCCTGCGTCGACGTCCCCGGCAAGCGGGCGGCGACCCCCCGGGAATGCCGCGACAACAAGCCATACCTCCCGCTGGGCACCAACCCGTGGCACGGCGATCCGAACCAGGTTCGTAACTGCCCGGCGCCGGGTGCTCGCTGCGACCAGCCAGTCGACCCCGGAAAGGTGATACCGGCGCCCTCGATCAACAACGGCCTCAACCCCGCACCGGCCGATCGGCTGCCTCCGCCGGCCGCGCCGGTCAACGATCCGCTGCAGCGGCCCGGATCGGGCACCGTGCGGTGCAATGGTCAACAGCCCAACCCGTGTACCTACACGCCGGCCGGGCCGGCCGCGATCTATCTTCCATCCAGCGGCGAAGTGGTGGGACCCGACGGCGCGAAGTACACACTCGAGGACTCGCGCCACACCGGAGACTCCGGGTGGAAGGACATGCTCGCGCCCGCCGGCTGAGTCAACAGCGCGCGACGGGAATCTTGTGCGCCGAGTGGTGTTGAACCTGCTAGTCGCACGTGAGGAGACGTCATAATGACCAGTCGGCCCGTCCTGGAACCCACCATCGAGCACCCGATCACGATCAGCCCCACCGGAACGCGGGTCGTGGTTCGCGTCAACGGCGAAGTGGTCGCTGACACCACCGAGGCCCTACAGCTTCAAGAGTCCACTTACCCTGCCGTGCAATACATCCCGTTCAAGGACGTGGTGCAGGACCGGTTCACCCGTACCGACACCAGCACTTACTGCCCGTACAAGGGCGAGGCCGGTTATTACAGCGTGACCACCGCCGCGGGCACTGTCGAGGACGTGATCTGGACGTACGAGCAGCCGTATCCGGCGGTGGCCGAGATCGCCGGCCACGTGGCGTTCTACCCCGATAAGGCGGAGGTCAGCGTCGAGACCGCTTAGCGGTTTGCCGGGCCGAATACGTGTGAGGTCAGCTGGGTGTCGCTGTATTCGCGCAACGACGCGATCAGCCCGTCGCGGGTCTCGACGATGAAGACGGCGGGGCTGTGATAGCGGATCCCGTCGGCGGTCTCGCCGTCGGCTTCGGCTTCGATCACCACGCTTTCGCCGTCGTTGAAGCACCGGATGAAGTCGAGGTTCAGCTCGGCGGTGCGTTTGCGCCGCTCGACCTCGTCACGCAATGTCGCCTTGTCAACCGAGCTGCGGGTCAGCAGGTTCCAGTAGGTGAAGTCGTCGCTCAGCAGCCCGAAGCACTCGTCAACGTCTGCCCCCTCGGACATGCACTGCAGGAACATCCACGCCAGCTCGGCCTGCGGGTCGTCGAAGGGGGTGGCCACCTGGCCATCCTGACGTGGAAGGCAGTGCCGGTCAATGACGCGCCGGCCAAGGATGTGTGCGCGGATCGGACTTATGATCGTCGGAATCGAGTAGTTGCGGTATCCGGTGGGAGCAGATGGTGAGTGGCGCTCGCACGGTGACGTTTCCCGGGGTGGTGAGCCCGGGCATGACTCTTTCCCCGCTGCGCCGAGGACCTGGCGACCCGACTTTCCAGATCGATGACGACGGCGCGATCTGGCGTACCAGCCTGTTGACCAGCGGGTCCGTGACCGCGCGCATCGGTCGTACCGCAGCCAATGCCGTCGATTGCACGGCATGGGGCAGCGGCGTCGAGGAATTTCTCGACGCCCTTCCGGCAATACTTGGTGCCCACGACGATTCGTCGGATTTTGTTCCGGTCAACCCCATCGTCGCTGCCGCGCACGAACGGGTGCCGCACCTGCGACTCGGCCGCACCGCTCGGGTCTTGGAGGCTCTGATCCCGGCCGTCCTCGAGCAGCGCGTGCCGGGTGCGGACGCCTTCCGCGCCTGGCGCTTACTGGTTACCAAATTCGGAACGCCGGCACCGGGACCAGCCCCGGAGCGGATGCGGGTGCCGCCGTCGGCCGAGGTGTGGCGGCGCATCCCGTCGTGGGAATTTCACCGCGCCAACGTGGATCCCGGACGGGCCCGCACCATCGTCGGTTGCGCGCAACGTGCACTGTCGCTGGAGCGACTCGTGTCGTGGCCGGCCGTGAAGGCCCGCGAGGCGCTGATGTCGCTGCCCGGAGTCGGGATATGGACCGCGGCCGAGACGGCGCAACGTGCCTTCGGCGACGCCGACGCGCTGTCGGTGGGCGATTACCACATTTCCAAGATGATCGGCTGGACGTTGCTGGGACACCCGATCGACGACGACGCCATGGTCGAACTTCTCGAACCGATGCGCCCACACCGGCACCGGGCGGTCCGGTTGCTGGAGGTCAGCCGGCTGGCCTACGAGCCACGCCGGGGCGCACGGCTGCCCGTGCAGGACATCCGCGCGCTGTGAATTGCCCGGGGTTACTTCCCATGGTCATCGGGTACCCATCGCCCGACGCGGGGGACGACCTCAGGGAGGCAGCCATGACCCAATTCACTGTTCCGGGCTTGACCGAAAAGCAGGGAACCAAGATCGCTGACCTGCTGCAGAAGCAGTTGAGCACGTATAACGACCTTCATCTGACACTCAAGCATGTCCACTGGAATGTGGTAGGCCCCAACTTCATTGGGGTGCACGAGATGATTGACCCGCAGGTGGACCTGGTGCGCGGTTATGCCGACGAGGTGGCCGAGCGGATCGCGACTCTCGGCGGATCGCCGCAGGGCACACCGGGCTCGATTCTCAAAGACCGCACTTGGGACGACTACTCGGTCGGCCGCGACACCGTGCAGGCGCACCTGGCCGCACTCGACCTGGTCTACAACGGCGTCATCGAGGACACCCGCAAGGCGATCGACGAAACCGAGAAACTGGATCCGGTTACCCAGGACATCCTGATCGAGCACTCCGCCGAACTGGAAAAGTTCCAGTGGTTCGTGCGCGCGCACTTGGAGAACGCCGGCGGCCGGTTAGCTCACGGGGGCACGTCGACCGAGAAGTCGGCGGCGAAGTCCGCCCGCAGTAAGGGCTGAGCGGAATAATCGGACCGCGGTCCGGTTATATCGGGTATCAGAAGCACAAGGAGGCTACAGATGCCCGCGATCACCGCAGACACATTGGCCTTGTCGCGGATATCCGCGGCTGGCCCCATCGAGACTGAACGCCCGGTCCGCTCGATCACGACCGGGCCGCGCGGCCATGAGGGCGAAGGATTCCCCGTGGTCCGGGCCTTCGCCGGCGTCAGCAGCGCCGCGCTCGATCCATTCGTCCACATGGATCAAATGGGCGAAGTGGAATACCAGCCCGGCGAACCTCGCGGCACTGACTGGCACCCGCACCGCGGGTTCGAGACGGTCACGTACATGATCGACGGTCGGTTCGCGCACCAGGACTCACACGGTGGCGGCGGGTTGATCGCCGACGGCGCCACGCAGTGGATGACGGCGGGTTCAGGCATCCTGCACATCGAAACCCCGCCGGCAGAACTCGTCGAGAGCGGTGGAATGTTTCACGGCATCCAGCTCTGGGTGAACCTGCCGAAGAAGGACAAGTTCGCCACGCCGCGCTACCAGGCCATCGAAGGCCCCGACGTCGCCCTGCTGTCCTCCGACGACGGCGGTGCGCTGATCCGGGTCATCGCCGGCCAGATCGACGGTCACAGCGGGCCGGGTGTCACGCACACTCCAATCACGATGGCGCACGCCACCATTCAACCGGGGGCGCGGCTGAACATCCCGTGGAACCGGGACTACAACGCACTGGTTTACGTCCTCGCCGGCCACGGCTCCGTTGGCCCGATCGCGCATCCGCTGCACCAAGGTCAGCTGGCGGTCCTGGGTCCCGGCGACCGAATCACGGTCAACGCCGCCGCCTCGCAGGAGTCGCGGGTGCCCGCTCTGGAGGTGCTGATCCTCGGCGGCAGCCCGATCCGCGAACCGGTTTTCCATTACGGCCCGTTTGTGATGAACACCAAGGCCGAGGTCGTCCAGGCCGTCGAAGATTTCCAGGCCGGCAAGTTCGGCAGCGTTCCGCCCAACGGATTGATGCCGCACCGCGCGACGTAGCGACCGCTGGCTAACAAGCGGTTCTCCCGACTCAGCGGGCAGCAGTGTGACCTATGGCACAATCATGCTGTGGTGCAGCCCGCGAGCCGGGGGCCGGGTCGCCCCCCCGCAGCAAAGGCGGCTGAAACTCGTAAGCGCATTCTGCGTGCTGCTTGCGAGGTGTTCAGCGAACGGGGCTATGACGCCGCCACCTTCCAGGCCATCGCGATCCGCGCCGACCTGACCCGGCCGGCGATCAACCACTACTTCGCAAATAAACGCGTCTTGTATTGGCAGGTGCTGGACGAGACCAACAGCGCCGTGGTCGCAGCGAGTGTGCAGCGGGCGCGAGGTGAGACAACGTTGACCCGCCAGGTGTCGGCGTTCATCGAAGGCGCGATCGATGCTGAAATCGAAAACCGCACGGCGGCAGCATTTTTGATCACCGCAACGCTGGAATCGCAGCGCCACCCTGAGCTGAGCCGGCCCGGAATCGACTCGGTCGGCACCACCCGGGCCTTCCTGTTATGGGCGATCAACGACGGAATCCAGCGAGGCGAATTGGACGCGGACACCGACGCCTCGGCACTCACCGAGATGCTGCTCGCAGTGCTGTTGGGCGTGGGCTTCTATGCCGGTTTTATCGGCAGCCGCCACGAACTGGACCCCGTGACCGATCAACTGAAATTGATGCTGGCCCGCAGCCTTACCCGCCGGCCCGATCAAATGCAGTGATGTAGCGCACACAACCATATAGATTGGCTAAGTTATTAGGTAACATCGGCGTCGCAATGACTGGTGCATACGACGCGAGCACGATCCGTACCGACGGTGACAGCTGGGACATCACCGAAAGCGTGGGCGTCACCGCGTTGAGCGTGGCCGCGGCGCGCGCCGTCGAGACGGGGGCGGCAGATCCGCTGATCCGCGATCCGTTCGCCTACCTGCTGGTCTCTACCGCCGGGCGGCCATGGGCGCGGTTGGCCAGCTCGCTGGAGTGGATCGACGACGACGAACACGGCCGACGGGCCCATCGACTGGCCATCGATTATCAGGCCGTACGCACGCATTACTTCGACTCCTACTTCGCCGAGGCAACCGCCGCCGGAATCCGGCAGGTGGTCATCCTGGCGGCGGGGCTGGACTCGCGTGCCTTCCGGCTGGACTGGCCTGCGGGCACTACCGTTTACGAGATCGATCAGCCGCAGGTAGTCCACTACAAAACGACCACACTGGAGTCGGCCGGCGCGGCTCCGACCGCCGACCGGCGCCCCGTTCAGGCCGACCTTCGAGATGACTGGGCGGCCGCGTTGACGGCCGGGGGCTTCGACCCCGGCCAACCGACCGCCTGGCTGGCCGAGGGCCTGCTGCCGTATTTGCCGGCCGAAGCGCAGGATCGGTTGTTCGAGATCCTGACCAGGTTGAGCGCGCCCGGCAGCCGGTTCGCCGTCGAAGCATTCAGCGTGGGCGCCGCCGACAACGAAGCCCGTCGTGTCGCGCGGCGGGCCCGCTTCGACCGGATTCGTCGACGTCTCGGCCTGGACATCAATGTCGAAACCCTGACCTACCAGGAAAGCGACCGGGCCGACGCCGCGGAGTGGCTCACCGAGCACGGTTGGCGCGTGACTGCGGTCAGCAACGCCGACGAGATGGCGCGGCTGGGCCGGCCGATACCCGCCGACCTGGCTGACGAGACCTTCACCACCAAGCTGTTGCGCGCCGAACTCGGCGCGACCGATTGATCACCAACCACACTCAGCAGAAGACAGGACCACGATGAGCACCTTGCGCAGCCACGACGACACCTGGGACATTGCCACCAGCGTCGGCACCACCGCCGTCATGGTGGCCGCAGCCCGCGCCGCCGAAACCAACAAGCCTGACCCGCTGATCCGGGACCCCTACGCCAGGGTGCTGGTCAGCGAGGCCGGTACCGGCGTCTGGGAGAACATGCTCGACGACTCGCTGCTCTCCAAGGTGCAGGAAATCGACGCCGAGGCAGCAGCCGTCTTCGAGCATATGCGCGGCTACCAGGCGGTGCGCACGCACTTTTTCGACGCCCATTTCGCCGGTGCGGTGGCAGCTGGTATCCGCCAGGTGGTGATCCTGGCGTCGGGGTTGGATTCACGGGCTTATCGGCTGGAGTGGCCGGCCGGCACCACGGTGTACGAGATCGACCAGCCCAAAGTGTTGGAGTACAAGTCGGCGACGCTGGCGGCGCATGGTGCGACCCCGTCGGCCGACCGCCACGAGGTGGCGATCGACCTGCGTCAGGACTGGCCGGCTGCCCT
>DASXJI010000295.1:0-9901 GCA_036497495.1 Mycobacterium sp. | reverse complement strand
CTCCCCGCAGTCGGGAACTGGGTCCATCTGCGCCTGAACCCCTGGCACGTCCTGGTGTTGGTCGGGAAAGCCCACCATCATTCCTTTCTGCCAGCAGTAACAACTGGGGCGGTCTCTTCGACCGCCGACGAGTGAGTAACCGGTTCCCGTCGGCGGAAACCTCCTCCGAAGCCAGTGGCGGGCATTGCCGGGTTCCGTCTCGTCAAGCGGGCAGTGAGTCGACGGGCGATCATGTCGGTGGCCACTGAAGAGATGCGACGACCGGACGCGTACGAGTAAGCCGCCGCTCTGCGCCGTAGTCGCATTGCGGCGTGGCTCGGAATTACAACCCGATTGACGACAGCAGGTCAGCAAAAATGGACGGGTCTACTGCCGTGGCGGGGTCCAGACTCGTCGCGGTATCGGCGGAGGATGAGAGGTCCAGACCGCCGGTGAATGCTACAAAGAGGGTCGCGCCGCCCGCATAAATGGCCGAGCCGAGGACGTCTAAGTCAACGCCGAGCAGCGTCAGGTCCGCTGACAACGAACCGTTGTCGAACGACAAGATCGCCGATTCAGCCGAGTCCAGCTTGTCCAGCGCGGTCCGCGCGTGATCTTGAATACCGGTTTGGTACACCGCCGGCGGACTTCGGCGAAACGTACGGGCGGATGACCCCGCGTAGTGGCATCAGTCCGAGTTCGTTGTGGCTCATGAATCCCGGCGGTGCATCCACGACGGCGGGAATCGCGTTAGCGGGACCCATCGCGGTCCAGGTGTAACCCGGCAACGCGTAGCCGCCGTCGGGATCCTTGGCCCCTTGCAGGATGAGCTCGGTGGATGAATCACCTTCGATCACGATGCGGTAGTGGTAGTGCTGCGGCCAGTCCTCTTGCGGCTCAATAGCATCGAATGTGTCCATGGTGTAGATCTCGTGGAAGATAACAAGCGGTTTGTCGTCGACCCACGACGTCCACTTATGGTGCTGGCGCGCAACGGTGCCTTTCTTGATCACGCCTTTGAACCCCGGCATGTCGCTCGTGTCGCCACCTTCGAACGGGATGTCGCGGGTGGCGACGCCGATTTCGACTTCGGTGGTGTATCGATCGACCGTCTTACCCATTCCCTCGACGATCATCGCCATCGACTGTGCGAACAACGGCCATGCTTGCCCCAGCAGATTGGGGCCGTCCTCAAACCCGGCCGGATCACTGCCCATGCCCATCTCGTAGAGGTACTTCAACGTGTCCCTGCCGAAGTTCACCACCTCGTAGATGTGGATGGTGTCGATCTGGCTGACGATTCGGGCCAGCGTGAGAACGAGTAGGTCCCCTGCGAAACCGGGATTGACACCGCCGGCGTGAAACGAGGTGCCGCCATCGAGGCACGCGGCATGGATCTTGTCGATATCCGCCTGGCTGTGTTCGGTCCGGTACCACCATGCGCCACCTGATGCGACGACGTTCTTGCCCGCGCGCAGCAGACGGCACACCTCATCGGGATCAGACCACAGCGGCGCATAGAAGACGCAGTCGGCGTCCAGCGCCTCGATAACGTCCTTGTCGTTGGTGGCGAGCACACCGGTCGGCGCCTTGCCGCAGAGCTCGCCGGCATCTTTGCCGATTTTCTCAGGACGGTTGCAGAGCACCCCAACCAGTTCGTAGGCAGGGTTATGGGCAAAATGGCGGAGCGCTATCGTTCCGACGTTGCCGACGCCCCACTGGATTACGCGATATTTCTTGTCGACCGGCGACTTGATTGCCTTTGCCTGACCCTGCTCGACCGTCGTCATTGCTCCTCCTCGATTTCATGATCACTACTGCTAGTTGATCGATACTCCGGCATCGACTTTGAACTGCAGTCCGGTGACAAAACGCGATTCATCCGAGATCAGGAACAGCACCGCATTACTGACGTCTATGGGTTCGATGCATGGTGTGGGCATAGCGTTGACGAACATCGGTATCAGGTCCGGACGTTCCTCGCCGAGAGTTGCGCCGAACGACGGCGGAACCATCCCGGTGGGCGTCCCGGTGGGGTGCACCGAGTTGACCCGAATGCTCTGTGCGGCAAGCTCGTTAGCAAGCGCAATCGTCAAGCCTGTAACGCCGTACTTAGCTGCGGTGTACGGAATCTGCAGTGGGAAACCCTTCATCGCACCGGCCGAGCTGATATTGACCAAGCTGCCGCCACCTTGGACGAGCAGATGCGGTATAGCGGCGGCGCAGGTGTTCCAGGTTCCAATGAGGTTCACATCGACCACCGTGCGCCAGTGATCGGAAGTTGTTCTGTCCCAGGGGGCGACGGTCAGGACACCGGCGTTGGCAACGGCGCTGTCCAACCCGCCCAATTCGTCGACGCCCTCGTCGACCGCCGAGCGCAACGCCGCTTCGTCGCGGACATCGGCGACCCGGCTCACGCAGCGGCCACCGTACTCGGCGACCAAACGCACCGTCTCGGCCAAGTCGTCCTCAGTAGCCAAGTCGTATTCGATCTCCGGTAGGGATTCACAGAGATCGATGAGAATAAGATCCGCGCCCTCCTCGGCGAGCCTGAGCGCGTGACTGCGCCCCAGACCGCGCGCGGCACCGGTGATCAGCACTCGTTTGCCCGCGGCACGTCCGCTCGACGATCTAGGTTCTGTCACCACATCAGTCCGCGAATGATTTCTGCCGCCGGGATGTCTTCGACGGCAATCAGGCCTGCGGGAGCGCGGCAGACCCAGTCAATCGCGTTGACCACCCGCGCTGCGGTCGAAAGACATCCCGCCTCGGTGACGTCAAGCCCTGGATGTGATACATGCGTGTTCAACTCGACGCGAGGATCCCCGTCGACCACGACTCGGTGAACGCCAGGACGGCCGTCGGGTGGATAGAGCCAATCCGGAGCCGAATCAGCGGTGAGCCGCGTGATGTGTTCGATCGTGATCACCGGGGCCCCGTCACGTACCCCTTCGACCGCGAACTTCACGGCAGCCATCTGTCCCGGCTCCACCGTCGCCATCTTGCATTCGATGCGTTTGTCGGTGTACCACGGCTCGATGCGTTGTCGAACCTCATCGAGTTGCACACCCAGCTGCTCGGCGAGGTTGCGAACCGCGCCGCCCCACATCGTGGTGAGGACGCCTGGCAGGAACAGCATCGGCGTATCGTCCTCGGCGCTGACACCGAAACCCATTTGTTTGCCTGTGAATTCGTAATCGTCGTAGTTGGCATAGTCGAAGATTTCCTGAACGGTGATCGCTCGGGCGCGGGTAACCAGGCTCAGTGCGGAGTGCACCTCGGTGTCGCCGGAATAGCCAGGATCGATGCCGTTGACGTACAGCGAGGCGTTGCCGGCCTCGCAGGCCTGTTGCAGCGGAACCCGCAGCCAATCGTCAGCCTGGCGAGGAGTCACCAGCCACACCATCGATGTCGCCACAATATTGATGCCCGCGGAAAGGAACTTCGACATCTGCTCGATGACTTCCATTGGCCGTGTCTCGCCTTGTGCGGTATAGACCACACAGTCCGGCTTCAACGCGATGAGCGCGTCGATGTCATCGGTTGCGATGATGCCTGTCGGTTCACTCAACCCGCACAGTTCGGCGGCGTCACGCCCGACCTTGTCCGGGCTGGCGGCGTGCACACCGACCAATTCCAGATCGGACCGCCCGATGATCGCCGGTAGCGAATGGACCCCGACATTGCCGGTCGAAAATTGAACTACTCTTCGCATCCTGCGTTCGTCCTTGATCAGTAGTCGGGAATCGGCAACGGCGAGTTGTTGGAGTCGATGCCGCCGTCCACGTGAAAGATCGCGTTGGTCGCGTAGCAGTCCCGCGTGGACAGATAAACGCACAGCCGACCGAGGTCGGCGACGTCGCCCAGACGGTGCAACGGTGTCGACTCCTGCATCTTCTCCTGCGATCCGGGCATCATGTCGAGACTGCCCTGCAGACCGTCGGTGGCAAACGAGCCCAGGGCTATCGCATTGACGCGGATCTTCGGCGCAAGCTCCTGCGCCATTGCGCGGGTAAGGGCCTCAAGGCCGCCCTTCGCGACGCAATACGCGGTCAGCGCGCGGATGCCGAAACGGGCTGAGCCCGAAGAGATGTTGACGATATTGCCGTGGCCGGCCTCGATCATGTGGTGCGCCACGAGCTGACTCATGATGAACGCCGAGGTGACACACCAGTCGAAGGTGTGGCGGAAGTCCTCGTCAGTGATATCGAGGAAGCGCGCATATGTCGAACCGCCGACATTGTTGATCAGGATGTCGATGCGCCCGAAGCTTTCCATGGCCGTAGAGACAACCCGCTCACTGTCCGGACGGCTCATGGCATCCGCGACGAGCGCCAGTCCCTTACCGCCGACATCTTCGATACCGGCGATGGTTCCGCGAATGTCGGATTCCGTACGCGCGGTGCCGACTACGGTTGCGCCCGCCTCCGCCAGGACCCTCGCAATACCCTGCCCGACGCCCTTCCCGGCACCAGTAACGATCGCGACTTGGCCCTCGAGATCGAATTGTTCAAGCGCCATCGCAATCCTCTCGCCGCACCGTGTCGTGCTCATCTAACAAATAGAACTGACTAAAGTCAACGGAATAAAGCGCGCAGAAGTCCGCACCGGCAGCTATTCTGCAGACGGGGCAGCGAACCTGGATCAGAGGAAAACGCACTATGGCAACGGTAGAAAAGGCGTCGGCGCGCGAGACCAAGCGCCTACAGACCCGGGAGCGCCTACTGGGGGCTGCCATCGCCGAGTTCAAACGGGGCGGCATGGCAGACGCCGACGTCGGCTCGATCGTTACAGCCGCCGGAGTCGCCCACGGCACTTTCTTCTTTCATTTCCCGACGAAGGAACATGTGCTGCTGGAACTCGAACGGCGCGAAGAGGAACGGATCGCCAAACAGCTCGACCGCTATGTGGGTGCCGCGCACGATCTGTCCTCCACGCTCAAGGAGGCGGTTCGACTGATCCTGGGTCTGGAGCGGCGCCTTGGCGCAAGTCTCTTCAAAGACTTTCTCGCCCTGCACTTCTCGCAGACCCGTCCCGCAGACGAAAGCAAAGAGCATGCGGTCATCGTGCGGGTCGCCCAGGAGATCGAGCGAGCCCAAGGACTGGGTCACGTTGCACCGGAGGTCGTTCCGGTGCACAGTGCCGTGTTCTTCCTGCTGGGTCTTTACGCGTTGCTGACCACGACACACGACTGGCCCACGCAGAGCGCGATGCTCGACGACTACGTGGCCAGCACGCTGCGCAGCCTCGAACGCAAT
This sequence comes from Mycobacterium sp., assembly GCA_036497495.1. Taxonomy (GTDB): domain Bacteria; phylum Actinomycetota; class Actinomycetes; order Mycobacteriales; family Mycobacteriaceae; genus Mycobacterium. The sequence continues at coordinate 4,664 of DASXJI010000295.1, read as the reverse complement.
AACTGATTGACGGCAGTCAGTCTCTGCGGGAGGATCGGGCCAGCCGATCGGTAGGAGGAATCGTTGAATTCGCCCACAATGACCGCCGCGGGCAGTCAACTCGACGAACACTTCGAGCAGTCGCGGCTCGCCCAGCGCCGGGCCGACAAGTGGCTCATCTCGGGCAGTATCCTCATCGGCACCGCGGCCCTCGGCATCTTCGGCCTCCCACTGTTTCTCCGGGGAGTGTGGTTGCTACGCAAGGCGCAGCGCGATGGCTTGGCGGTCCGGCCAATGCTGGTGACGCTGCTGGGTTACTTGGTCATCATCGACGCCGCCATCAACACGGTGGGGTGGGCGCTCGACCTGGTCGCCAATCACACCATCCTGGCCCGAATCCTGTTGAACGGCTGGGGCGCAATGTTCGACGCCGGCTACTTCTGGCACTACAACGAGCTGTGGGTCGGCGGTGCGGCAGGGCCAGGCGAGAAAGCCCTCGAGGTGGGTCTGATTCTCACGGTGTTCACCATGCGGATCGCGGCCGCGATCGGCTTCCTGCAGATGAAGCGCTGGGGCCACCAATGGATGGTGATCACCTGCTGGATGGGCGTGCTGATCTGGTGCGTCTACGTCTTCAACATGACGATGTTCGCGGACGTGCGCTACGCGGGCGTGATCTTCCCCGTCGTGGGCTGGTGGCTCTACGACATCTTCTACATCACCCCGTTCCTGGCGATTCCCTATCTACACACGGTGAACCGCGAGATCTTCACCGACTAACCGGTCATATTGACTCTAATCATTGACTCTGGTCAGTAGACACGCTACAAAGACTAGATCATGACGCCACAGGTCAAGGCCACGGCACGCGAGATGCGTCGGCGACAAACCCGGGAGCGCATACTCGGCGCGGCGATCGCCGAGTTCAAGCGCTCAGGCATGGCAGGCGCCGATGTGAACGCGATCGTCGCAGCCGCGCGCGTCGCGCACGGAACCTTCTTCTTCCATTTCCCCAGCAAGGAGCATGTACTTCTCGACCTGGAGTTCCGTGAGGAAGCACGCATCGCCGCGGAATTCGCCGAATACCTCGAGGCCGCACCCGGACTTGCCGCCGCGTTGACAGAAGTGGTCCATCTTGTGGCCGGCCTGGAGCAGCGGCTCGGTCGGCTGCTCTTCAAAGAGCTGCTGGCCCTGCATTTCTCGCCGACGCGCCCCAATAAGGATGACTGGAGCGATCATCCCGTGGTCGTTCTGCTGGTTGATCAGATCGAGCGGGCGCGAGGCGATGGCGAGGTGCATCCGGAAGTGGCCGCCTTCTACAGTGCGACGTTCTTTCTGCTCGGCATCTACGGCGTCCTCACCACATCCGACAATGCCGACAAGCGCGACACGATGCTGACGAAGCTGATCGCTACCGCTGTGCGCGGCCTGGAGGTCCGATGACGCGATCGCGTGTGCCACAACCCATCAACAAGGAGGTCTGAAGTGGATTGGATCTGGGAGATCCTGCGCTACGTCGCAGCTTGGGGAGGGACGGGCCTGGTCATCTGGTTCTGGTACTGGATGTTCTCGAATCTCGGCACGTTCTGAGCGTCGATGATCGAACTGTCCGACGCACATGCAATGGCAATCGAACGCAGTTGCGCGGTCACGGCTGTCGCCCTGAGCGGGCGGCGTCGCGACGGTGTGCGTCTGGTCACCGGTGAGCACCGTGGGTTCAGCCTGAGTTCACAACTCGATTTCGTGCACGTTCCGTTTCCATCGATCGAAAGGGACTGGACGCGTAGGACCCTGACATGCGGTGTTGCACTTCAATGTTCGCCGTCAAAGGACCGACTCGCAACGTTTCGTCTGAATGAGCTGTCGGCGCGCGAACTGCGTGCGATCACTCTCGTCGAGGCCGGCGTGGCCCTGGGGTGGATCGCCTCGAACTGGCCCGGACTGCTCGTTGAAGCGCACCGGGTGCTGCCGGACCTCCCAGCGTTGCCCGCCGATACGGATGCCGGCGAGATGGTCAACCGCGCGATCTCGATGTCGCGCAGCGCCGCGCCGCTGAGCATTCATCCACTCTTGGGCCGATTACCCCTGGCCTACACAGCGCCTCAGGGTCTATCCGACAAGTTGCGTCGCAGCTTCGGCAGAATGCCTTGGACCACAACGCAGAAGCGCCTGCCACGCCCGTACTCCGTTCCTGTCGGCGGCGACGGCGGCGTGCGCAACCCCAACCTGCCGCCGCCCAGCCGGTCTCAGGACAACGACCTCGATATCACTCCAGAGCACCGGCCGGGCATCCCCTACCCCGAATGGAATTCCTGGACAAAGAGTTTCATGCGGGACCATGTTGCCGTTCTCGAACGCACGCATGCCAGCATGACGCGTTCACCGGGTCCCGTGTCCGCGGAGTTGCGGAAATGGTTTGAAGAACACACCCACCGAGCGATGAAGGGCCGCCTCGAGGACGGCTCGGACCTGGACGTCGAGCAGTACGTGCGTCATTACATCGACGTGGCGACCGGCGAAGCGATCGAACCGCGCATCTTTCGCGAGTTGTTGCCCACCACCCGCGACGTCACGACGGCACTATTGCTGGACGGCAGTTCGTCATTGGGTGTGCACGGCGGACGGATCTTCAAGCTGGAGTTGGCCTGCGCCGATGCTCTGTCGAAGGCGATGACGCTCGCGCGGGAGCGCCACGGAATTTTCGTATTCACCGGCAACACGCGACATCGCGTCGAGGTCAGTTGCCTCAAAGACTTCGAAGATCGGCGGTTCGTGCCGCCAGGCCGACTCGGTCTGGCCACCGGCGGCTATACCAGACTCGGCGCACCATTGCGCCACTTGACCAGTCGGCTTCTTGCGCAGTCCTCCGAGCGGCGGCTGCTCATCGTGATCGGCGACGGCCTGATCTCCGACGAAGGCTACGAGGGGCGCTATGCGTGGGCCGACGTAGCGCATGCGGTCGAGGAAGCGAACGACGCGGGCGTCTCCGTCTATTACCTCGGTGTCGGACCGACCCGCGTCGACCCGCTTCCGGATGTCTTCGGACCCCGTCGCTCCCAACGAATCCGGCGGGTCGAAGAGCTCCCGCGGGTATTGGCCCACGTTCACCGTGAGCTGGTAACCGCATGACCACCGACACCTATTACTCGAACGGCAACGAAGTCCAGTTGTTCGAGCAGGCCTATCAGCAACGGCTGCCGGTGATGCTCACCGGCCCGACCGGCTGTGGCAAGACACGACTGGTCGAGCACATGGGTCTGCTGCTGAGCCGACCCGTGGTCACCATCAGCTGCCATGACGATTTGACCAGTTCGGACCTCGTGGGCAGGTTCATGGTGACCGGCGGCGATGTGGTGTGGAACGACGGCCCACTGACCCGCGCCGTGAAAGCCGGCGCGATCTGCTACCTCGATGAGGTAGTCGAAGCACGCCACGACTCGCTCGCCATCCTGCATTCGCTGACCGATCACCGCCGTGCGCTCTACCTCGACCGGGCAGACGAAGTCGTCAAAGCGCCGGAAACCTTCATGCTCGTCTGCTCCTACAACCCGGCCTATCGCAGTTCGCTGAGGGAGCTCAAACCGTCCTTCCGCCAGCGGTTCGTCACGCTTCCGATGCGGTATCTGCCCGCGGACCGTGAAGCCGAGGTGCTCGTCGCCGAAGCGGGCATCGAGCCTTCGACCGCGAGGAGGCTCGTTGCCTGCGCCACCGCCATCCGCACGGCCGACCACGCCTTCCACTTCGAGCCGCCATCGACCCGCGTCCTGGTCACGGCCGCACAGCTGATCGTCTCCGGCGCAAGCGAATTAGAGGCGGCCGAAGCCTGCATCCTCGCACCGTTGTCGACCGACGGTGCCATCAACGACGGCTTACGAGAGGTCGCCGTCGCCAGCCTCGCCACCGCCGACAGCTCGCGCACGCCTCGCTAGCACAACCGGGAAAGGAGCCACGACCATGGATCAGAAGGAACGACAGCGCAAGAAAGCGCTCATCATCTTGCAGATCGTCATCTACGGCTACCTGCTGCTGATGTTTGGAATTCAGCTCTACATGTCCTTCGCTCGCGGCTGGTGGGAGTTGTGAATCTTCCACTAATCAACCATCTTTCAACCGGGACATCAGGCGCGCCCGGTGACCCGGTTAGCCTCGAGGACCATCACGATGAATCTCGTCTCGCACAGCGCCGGGCCGACAAGTGGATGATCGTCGGCGCCGCTCTGATGGGGATGTGGGCGCCGGGCCCGATCGGCTTCCCCATCTTTATGCGCGGAGTCTGGCTGCAGCGCCAGGCTTTACGGGCAGGTCTGTCGGTGCGGCCGATGATCGTCACTTTGATCGGTTATCTGGTGCTGATCGACGGAACTCTCAACAGCCTGGGCTGGGCGCTGGATCTGGTCGCCAATCACACATTGATCAACCGGGTACTGATGGTCGGCTGGGGCAACATGTTCGACGCCGGTTACTTCTGGCACTACAACGAACTGTGGGTCGGCGGCGCCGCCGGCCCCGGTGAGAAAGCGTATGTGGCGGGGCTGATCCTGACGGTGTTCGCGATGCGCTGTGCCGCCGCGATCGGCTTCCTGCAGATGAAGCGGTGGGGCCACCAATGGATGATCATCACCTGCTGGATGGGCGTGGTGATCTGGTGCGCCTATGTGTTCAACATGACCATGTACGCCGACGTG
>DASXJI010000294.1:0-4909 GCA_036497495.1 Mycobacterium sp. | reverse complement strand
GCTTGGGTCACCGGACTGGCGGACGGTCCGCCCATCCCGCCCCGGGGTGCGTGTGACCCGCTGGCCGGTGTTCACGCGGCGTTCGCCGTGACGGCGGCACTGTGCTTCACCGATCGCGCCGGACTCGGTCAGCTCGTCGAGCTGCCGATGATCGAGACGGTATTGAACGTCACCGCCATTCAGGCGATGGAAGCCGAGGTATTCGGCGTCACACTCAGCCGGCGGGGCAACCGTGGACACGGCTGGGCCGTCCAGAACCTTTACCGCTGCGCGGGCGACGACGCCTGGGTCGCCGTCACCGTTCGCACCGACGACCATTGGCAGGCGCTGGTCGACGTGATGGGCCGCCCGTCGTGGACCGACGACGACCGGTTCGGCACTGTCACGGGTCGACAAGCCCACGCCGACGAGATCGACCGGCGGCTGCAGGACTGGTTCGGTGCCCAGGATCTGCGCCGTGCGGTCGATGACCTTGCCGCTGTGGGCATTCCCGCCGCACCGGTGGTGTCGCCGTCGTTGGTCACCGAGAACGATCAGCTCAACGACCGCGGGTTCTTCGAAACACTCGAGCATCCGCGCACCGGTTGGGGCCGTTACCCGCGACCGCCGTTCGCCCGGCTCGATGGACAGCGCGCGTGGCTGATGCGTCCGCCGCCCACCCTCGGCGAGCACAACGACGAGGTGTTGCGGGACATCTGCGGGCTCACTGACCAAGAACTCGCCCGTCTGGCATCGGCCGGGGTGATCGGCACCCGGCCCAAAGGGCTGTAACAGTTAAGGAGCAAGCGATGCGCGTAATCGTCGACGAAACGTTGTGTGAGGCCAATGGATTCTGCGAATCGTTGGCGCCGGACATCTTCGTGATCGGGAAATCCGACGTGGTGCACGTCGCCGACGCCGACGTCCCGGAGCATTTGAAGATCGACGTGGCGGCCGCGGTCGACCAGTGCCCCAAGGCCGCGCTGCGGCTGGTCGACTGAGAACGCCTACCTCGGCCTCAGGGTTATTGGCATCTCGTCGTAAATCGACATGTTGGTGGTCAGATTCGGGTAGGTCACCCGGGCCGGTCCGAGAGTGATGCCGTCGCAGCGCGGCAGCAGCTCATCCAGCACGGCGTGGATCTCGGCGCGGGCCAGCATGGCGCCCAGGCAGTGGTGCGCTCCGCCGCCGCCGAACGCGACATGCGGGTTGGGTTGGCGTCCGATGTCAAAGGCGAACGGCGAGGAGAAGACCTCCTCGTCGCGATTGGCCGAACGCAACATCGACACCACCCGCTCGCCCTTGGGGATGTGCTGACCGTCCATTTCGATGTCGACCTTGGTGCGGCGGGTCCAGTACGCCACCGGCGACGCCCAGCGCAGCACCTCCTCAACGGCGCTGGACCGCACGGATTCGTCGTCGCGATACCGCTCGATCTGTTCCGGGTGGTCGACGAACGCCTGCAGTCCGATGGCCAGCGCGTTCTTGGTCGTATCGCTGCCGGCAAACGCGAGCACGAAGAAGAAGAACTCGAGTTCGTTTGCGGCCAAGCTGAATTGTTCACCGTCGTCAGCGGTGATGACGCCGGCCGCAATCGTGCTCCAGATGTCGTCGGCCGGATTGCGCCGTTTCTCGGCCGTGAGTTCCATGGCGTAACCGAAGATGGTTGCGAAGACCTCGTCGTCGAGCTGATCCCCGGTGGATTGAGCCTTGAGGATGCGGTCGAATCCGTCGAAGATGCGTGGCCGATCCTGTTCCGGGATGCCGATGATGTCGCCGATGACGGTCATCGGCAGCGCGTCGGCGACATCGTCGATCCAGTCGCCGCTGCCGCGGGCGAGCAGGTCGTCGATCATCCGCGACGCGCGGGCCCGAATGCCGTCTTCGAGCTTGGCGATCGCCCGCGGCGTGAAGGCACTCGAGATGAGTTTTCGGTGCTTGCTCTGCTCCGGCGGGTCCAGCGTGATGATCGTCGGATACGAGGCGAACAGGTCGGCCGGCTGAATAAGCGGACCGTCTACAGCCGTAAACGACTCGTGGTCGCGATGCAGGCGCACCGCGTGCCGATGCTTGGTCGACATCCAGAAGTCTCGCTTGACCGTTTTGGCGACGCCGGGCGTCAGCCCGTGGCGGAACAGTGGTCGACTGTGCCGTAGCTCGGTGAATACGTCATCGGGAAAGCCATTGCGCCACAATGCGAAATCGGACAGATCGACTGTCGAAGCCGTCATCCGCAACCTCGATTCTCCTCGACGCTCACGCCGCGACGGGTGTTGGTATGTTGACTCACCTTATCGTCGGCCGCAGCGTGCGTTGACGTTCAATGCTTAAAATAGTAAAAATAGACTTGAGTCCGCCAAACGCGGCGAGCGGGAGCGCGGCATGCGCAAGTTGGCTGCGCGGGAAATGGACCGAAAGAAGGCGGTAGTGACGGACACGGTTTCGGACACCTCTATCGATCCGTCCGAACGCGAATTCGGGCCCAGCGGCATCAGCCTGTCGCCGTACCGATTCCCGACCGGATGGTTCATCATCGGCTTTGCCTCGGACCTGGCCGCCGGCGAGGTCAAGCGGGTGCATTACTTCGGCGAGGAAATGGTGCTGTTCCGCACCGAGTCCGGCGAAGTGAACGTGCTCGACGCGTATTGCCAGCACCTCGGCGCCAACATGGGTGTCGGTGGCACGGTCGAGGGGGAGAACATCGTCTGCCCCTGGCACGGCTGGCAGTGGCGCGGTGACGGCACGAATGCGCTGATCCCGTACAGCAAGATCGGCTGCAAGAACAACGTCCGCGTCCGTACGTACCACAGCACGGAGTGGTACGGCTTCATCCTGGTGTGGCACGAGCGGCACGGCCGGGCGCCGTACTGGCAGCCGCCGGTGCTGCCCGAACTGGAAACCGACGAGTACTACCCGCTGCACCCGCACAGCCGGATGCTGAACCGGGTCAAGGTCCACGCGCAGATGATCATCGAAAACGCCGCCGACCCGTATCACGTGCAATACGTGCACAAGGCCGCCAACCCGGCCAACACCACCTCATTCGAGGTTGCCGGCTACCACCTGCACGCCACAGTCAGCGCCCACTTCGGCGGCGGACGGGCGGAGACCTGGCTGACCCCGAACGGTCCGGTCGACGCCAAGATCATCTACGACAACTATTCGCTGGGGCTCGGCATAGTCCGCTTCCCCAGCGACCTGGTGGCGACCATCGAGGTGACCGGGCAGACTCCGGTCGACGAGGACTACACCGACTATTTCTATACCCAGGCGTCCGTTCGCGAGCCCGGCGACACCGGCGACGCGCCCACCGGCCGCGCCGCCAAGTTCTTGGCGCTGCAGCAAGAGGTGATCAAGCAGGACTTCTTCACCTGGGAGAACATGAAGTATCTGGAGAAGCCCAATCTCGCACCGGAAGAGGCGCACGATTACGCCGCCCTGCGTCGCTGGGCGCATCGCTTCTACCCGGGTGAAGAGGCTGCATCGGACGACTTCGGCTACGCACCCAACGGTGATCCGGACCCGGCGGCTGCAGGAGCCTGATGTCCCGCGTGCCGGTTGAGGCGGCACCCGCATGCGACGGAAAGCCTGTCGGCCCAGCTGATTTCGGGGTCGAGCGATTCAGCGTCGCGGCGGTGCTCGATCGTCGCGCCGAGCAGTTCCCCGACCGGGTGATGATGTCGATCGGCGGCGTCGACGTGACCTTCGAGCAGATGCGGCAGCGGTCCTGTGCTGCCGCTAATGCGTTGCTGGACTTGGGCATCGAACCTGGTGATTGCGTCGCCTTATTCGCCGGAACCTGCCCGGAGTGGATCTACTTCTGGTTAGGTGCCGGACGCATCGGCGCGGTGGCTGCCGCGGTGAACGCGGCCAACAAGGGCGACTTTCTGCTGCATGCGCTTCGAGTGTCGCGGGCGAAGGTGGTTTTCACTGACGCTGAGCGCACGTCGCGCGTCGCCGAGTTGGCCGATCAACTGCCGGAGCTCGCGAGCATTGTCGTGCAAAACGATTGGCTCGGCGGACACTCGGACACCGTCGACGAACACGTCGGCGACGTCGCGGACATCGGGTCATTCTTCTTTACCTCGGGAACGACCGGCGCTTCAAAGGCCGTCGCTACTACGTGGCACTACTTGTTCACCACGGCTGCGACAGCCGCGTCGGCCTGGGACTTCAGACCCGGCGAGGCGCTGTGGACGGCAATGCCGTTGTTTCACCTCAGCGCCGCGCCGGCCGTGCTGGCGCCGATGCTGGTCGGGGGGACCACGGTATTAGCGCCCAGCTTTCATCCGGCGTCGGTGTGGGACGAGATACGTTCCTGCGGCGCTGTGGGTTTCGTCGGCGCCGGCGCGATGGTCTCGATGCTCATGCATCAACCGTCGGATCCGCGGGACGCGCAGCTGCCACTGCGCTTCATCTCCGCCGCGCCGATCGCCGCCGGGGTGTATCGCGACATCGAAAAGCGTTACGGATGCCGAATCGTCACCATGTACGGCCTGACCGAAGCTTTCCCGCTCGCGGTCAAAAGCGTTGCCGAGGCCGGGGTGCCCGGGACGTCAGGCCGGCCGAATCCCAACTTCGAGGTGCGAATCGTCGACCCGGACGGCGAGCCGCTCCCGGACGGCGCCGTGGGCGAGATCGAGTGCCGCCCCCGCTACCCGCACGTGATGAGCGAGGGCTACGTGAACGCCTCGGGCCTGGCTGTCGACCCGCACCCGGCGTGGTTTCGAACCGGAGACCTCGGTGTGCTGGACAGCGACCAGAACCTCACGTACGTCGACCGGGTTAAGGATTCGTTGCGCCGGCGCGGGGAGAACATCTCGTCGGTCGAGGTCGAGACCGTGGTCACGGCGCATCCGGCGGTGCTCGAGGCCGCGGTGATCGGCGTGCCCAGTGACCTGGGTGAGGATGACATCCTGCTGTTCGTCAC
>DASXJI010000293.1:0-5024 GCA_036497495.1 Mycobacterium sp. | reverse complement strand
TTCCGCGTCGTGCGGCCGCCGATCAGTGTGCTGATTGATCTGACCGTGCTCTTTCCCCGCGAGCCGCACCGGTCGGGCCGCTTTCAGCCCAACGGTCTGCAGTTACACAAGGTCGTCGAGGGCCGGCTCACCTGCTGGGGGATTTGCGAGCAGGGCGACTGGTGGGGGTTGGTGACCTACCCGATCGCCTACGGGTCAAAGCGCAAGAACGTCACGCACTGGGTGCCGGCGTGGACGCTGCGCCGCAAACCTTAGTCCGTAACGGTCCGCCGCACGCCGCTGGACATCGTCGTCGGGATCAAACCCACTGTGCCCTGTCAATGATCGGCTTCTGCCCACCGTTGTGCACCGGTCAATGCGAAGATGCAGCCCGTGACTGGAAGTTGGGTCTCCGTACTGACCACGCTGATTCCGCTGGCGCTCGTCGTATCGATCTCGCCGCTGTCCGTCATCCCGGCGGTGCTGGTGCTGCAGACGCCGCGGCCGCGACCGACCGGCCTCGCCTTTCTCGGCGGCTGGTTGCTGGGCCTGGTTGCGCTGACCGGCGTGTTCGTCGCGTCCTCCGACGCCCTCAGTGGCCTGCACAACAAGCCGCCGCTCTGGGCATCCTGGACACGCGTGGTGCTCGGGCTGGCGCTGATCGCGTTCGGCATCTATCGCTGGCTGACCCGCGAAGGACACACCGAGTCACCGAAGTGGATGCGGTCTTTCGAAACCCTTACGCCCGCGCGGGCTCTGGCCACCGGGTTGGCTTTGGTGGTAGTGAGAGTCGAGGTGCTGACCATGTGCGCACTGGCCGGCTTGGCCATCGGCAGCGGCAACCTCGGCAAGGCCGGCGAGTTGGTCACCGGTGCCATCTACGTCGCCGTCGCCGCATCCACGGTCGCGATCCCCGTCCTCGCTTACGTGGCCGCCGGTCACCGTATGGACGATCCGATGGCGCGGCTCAAGGCGTGGATGGAGCGAAACAACGCTGCGATGCTCGCTGCGGTCCTGGTCCTGATCGGCGGACTGGTGCTCTACCACGGCGTTGACGCCCTGCCCTGAGGGCCGCTGAAGCAGGCATAAAATCGGTGCCCGTGAGCCTCAACGACCGGGATGCGCTGGCGGTACTGCACGCCGCCCTCGACCCGGACGACAACAACGGGCTCATCGGCCGCTTCTACACCCGCTGGTTTGCCTTCGATGCGTCGCCGCGCGATCTGTTTCCGCCCGACATGGGTGTGCAGCGGGTCGCCTTCGCTCAAGCCTTGAAATGGATTTACGGCGAACTGGTCGCTCAGCGCGCCGAAGATCCGGTGGCGTTTCTGGCGCAGCTGGGACGCGATCACCGCAAGTACGGGGTGCTTCCCGAGCATTACGGGACGTTGGGTCAGGCGCTATATGCGACGCTGCGCGACGAGCTGACGCAAGCCTGGACCGATGCCGTCGACGCCGCGGCTCTGCAGTCGGTGAACTTGATCACCGGGGTGATGAGCGGGGCCGCCGACGCCGAACAAGGGCCGGCGTGGTGGGACGGCACGGTGGTCGAACATCTTCGGGTATCCCGCGACCTCGCCGTCGTTCGGTTGCAACTGGACCGCCCGATGCCCTACCACGCCGGCCAGTACGTCAATGTCGCTGTACCGCAGTGCCCGCGGCGGTGGCGCTATCTGACACCGGCCATCCCGCCAGATGAGACCGGTGCCATCGAGTTTCACGTCCGCACGGTATCCGGCGGCCTGGTCAGCTATGCCATCGTCAACGAGACCCAGACCGGGGACCGGTGGCGGCTGTCCAGCCCGCACGGCGCCCTGCAGGTCGACCGCGACGGCGGCGACGTGCTGATGGTGGCCGGCAGCACCGGGCTCGCACCGCTGCGCTCGATCGTCATGGACCTCACCCGCTGGGGCGAGAACCCGCGCGTGCACATGTTCTTCGGCGCCCGCTACCCGTGCGAGCTCTACGACCTACCGACCTTGTGGCAGATCGCCTCACAAAATCCCTGGCTGTCGGTGACACCAGTCTCCGAACGGGGCGGCGACCCCGCCTGGGCCGCCGACTATCCCGACGTCACGCCGCCGCGCGGCCTGCATCTGCGCCAGACCGGCAAGCTGATGAACATCGTCACCAAATACGGCAACTGGAGCGACCGGCAGATCCTGATCTGCGGCGGACCGGACATGATCCGCGCTACCAAAGACGCGCTGATCGCCAAAGGTGCGCCACCCGAGCGCATTCAGCACGACCCGTTGTCCAGCTAGTCGCCGCCGATGCAGGCCGCGAAGCGATCTGAGGAGAGGCGGCTAATTTGGCATAGTCTCATCGGGTGCACATCGTCACGCTGAGCGATCCGTCATCCGAAGTAGAGGCCCAGTTCGTCCCGGAAGCCGGCATGATCGGCATTTCGTTGACCGAATCGGGGGTCGAACTACTCGGCCAACGACGCGGACTCGACGCGTATGTGGCCAACGGGAAAACAATGGGCATCCCACTGTTGTATCCCTGGGCAAATCGGCTGGGCGCCAACACATACGAAGCCGAAGGCAAGACGGTCACGCTGACGGCCGGTGAATACGGGGTGCGCGCCGATCCCAACGGGCTGCCGATTCACGGTGTGCTGGCGGCCTTTCCGAACTGGCGGGTGACGCATGAGTCCCGTCACGAACTGACCGGCGAAGTGGACTTCACTGAGGACGAAGAGTTATTGGCCAGCTTTCCGTTTCCGCACCGACTGGCGCTGACCGTCACGCTGTTCGAGCGGATCTTGCGGCTACGGCTTTCCGTAACCCCTACCGGCGAGCTCGCCGTGCCGCTGTGTTTCGGTTTTCATCCGTACCTCCAGCTACCGGACGTGCCGCGCGATCAGTGGCTGATCGAGACGCCGGCGATGCGGCATCTGACGCTCGACGACAAAGGTCTTCCCACCGGCGAGGCGGTCGTCCAGCCCGCCCTCAGTGAACCGTTGGGCGACAGGGCTTTTGATGATGGGTACGACCAGGTCGCCGATGGCGCGGTGTTCGCCGTGTCCGGCGGCGGCCGCCGCCTCGAGGTGCATTTCGAGGAAGGCTATCCCGCAGCGCAAATCTTCGCTCCGCTCGGCGAGAACCTCGTGTGCTTCGAACCGATGGCCGCCGTCACCGATGCGCTGCGCCGCGGCGGTTACCGATCAGCGCAACCCGGCGACTGGGGAATCGCCCAGTTCTCGATCCAGGTCGGCTGACCTAATCCCGTCGCTGTCATGGCATGGCTTCGGCCCAGTCGATATGACCCTCGAACTCAAGCGATTTCGCCTTGTCGCGGTAGCGATCCCGGGACTCTGTATAGGCGGCGGTGTCGCCGCGAGCCCGTGCCAGCGAAGCATGCATCTGCAGCAGCCAGATATCTCGTACCACAACGCCTTCCGTTGGTGTGCGTGCCAGGCGGTCGATTGCAGCCTTGGCTTGGTCCACATCGTCGTCGGTCCCACGGTCTAGCAGCGTCTGCACCAAAACACCCGTGGCGGCAACGCTATATATGAGTGGCCGTTCGTCGCGGAAGAGGTGGTCCACGGCGGCGCGCATGCGCGTTATGGCCTCACCGTGATCGCCACGTCGAGCCACCTCACGTGCCAAACACACTGTGATGAGCGGCAAGTCGCATAGGTTGTGCTTACGGCGTAGGAAAACATCGCTGATCTCGGTCAGGATCTCGTGTCCACGGCCTCGCTCCGCGGGCGTGTGACGATGCACCAGCGCAACACCCAACGCCATCCGGGCCTGCGCCAACGCGAGGTCATCTCCGGATCTTTCAGCCTTCTGCAAGGCATCCTCGATCTCCCGCATCGCGCGATCAGCAGGCCGCAGTACGCCGTTCAAAATTCCGGGAGTGTAGACGTAGAAGACGGCTCTGGCGTAGGCCGTCGGGTCGGCACCGCGGGCCATGGCCAAGCCGCGACTCAGGTCATCGCGCCATCCGCTTTCACCCACGGAATACCGCGCATTACCCCGCGCGTAAATGACGGCGGCCAACGGGGACCCGATGATGAAGTTGCCTTTGGACGGATCACCGTCAGCAAGGTCAATGACGACCTGCGACCATCGCAGCACGTCCGCCCAGTCGCCACCTTCACCCTTGACGTAGATCGCCAGTGGTGACAGCCCAACGGTCAACGTCGGATCGCCGATGGATTCGATCAGGGCCATCGCTTCAGATGCCAGCTCAGACCCCTCGCGCACCCGATCCCGAAACATACGGTCGATCGCCAACCCTGCCATGGCAATGGCCAGTGAAGCCTTGTCACCGGCTGCGGCGCACAGCTCACGCAGTTCGTCGAAGCGGTCGCCGGCATCGTCGACGCTGGCTCGCCAGGCAATTCCGCACAGCATGGTGCGCGGAGCGATGCACATGGCTGCCCGATTCGGATCCCCGGCCGGCAGGGCGTCGGCGATCTGGGTTGCACGCTCCCAACTCAGGCGCGCCGCCGTGATGTCACGGTGGGTCGCCCACGTTGCGGCCCGCATATGCCAGCCGTAGGTCGCCTGGAGGTCCCCCGCGGCCTCCAAATGTTCGGCTATCAAGGCGGCGTGTTCATCGGCCGACCCCGGGTCACGCGATTCGATGGCGGAGGCCACCCGCCGGTGCAGCTCAGCACGATCAGATTTCAGTTGCGATTCGTAGGCCACCGTGCGGATCAGCGGATGATGGAATGCATATTCTGGCTCGCCGGCGAATCGTGTCTGATCTATGAGCTCGGCTGCTACCAAGTCCTCCAGGATTGGGTCGATACCGACCGTTTGTAACAGGTCCGGGCCGAATCGCGAGCCGATCACCGCCGCGGCGCCCAGCGTGCGTTTGGCACCCGCGGCGAGGCGGTCGATGCGCGCGGCGATGGTGGCCTGCAACGTCGCCGGCACGCTGACCTCGGCGACCTCCGCCGTCGACAGATAGGTGCCCTGGCTACCGCGCAATACACCCCGCTCGGCCAGGTCACGCACCATCTCCTCGACAAAGAATGGATTACCCGCGGCCCTACCGGCGATGAGACCGGCCATCTCGCTGACTGA
>DASXJI010000292.1:0-3010 GCA_036497495.1 Mycobacterium sp. | reverse complement strand
CACCCGGAAGGTTCCCCAGCCAGGACAGGGCTCCCATCCAGGCGAGGAGCCCGCCGACGAGCAGCAGCAGTCCTCCGCCGACGAGCCACGGGCCCCAATCCCTCGTCACCGACCGACCTTCACGCTTTGTACCTCCGATGCGATTGTCGTCCCGTCGCCGCCGTGGGTCCTCACCCCCGTGGGACGAGCGCGGGCGCCTTGCCCTGTGCCGTCGGTACATGACCTGACCGCCGGGTGGTCGACCTCCGCCGCTGCCGGATTTCTGTGCGACCACAGCGGTGACTACTCTCGCCACCCGACGTCATACGTGTGACGCTACGGAAGTCACACGCGAATCGGTGGGTCCAGGCGGTTCATGGTGAACTGTCGATTTCGGCTTGCCGCCCACGCGCTTGCGCCGAGCGACGCGCACAGCACCGTGAGCAGAACGGCATTAGCCGCCCACAGCCTGGAGTCGATGCCCCCAACGGTTAGTTCCCGTAGGCCGTTGACCGCGTAGGTCATCGGATCGAACGGGTGCAGGATCTGAAAGGGCTTAGCCGTTGTCTCGACGGGATAGAGGCCGCCCGATGAGACCAGCTGCAGCATCAGGAACGCCAGGGCGATGACCCGGCCGACCGCCACGCCGAAGACAGCATTAAAAGCCTGGATCAACGCGACGAACGTCGCTGCGATCAGGCTCAGGAATGCGACCGTGCCTATCGGGTGTTTTGCAGCCAGTCCCACACCGAAGTGAACGATCACATACATCACGAGTACCTGGCAGACGGCGACGAGCAGGGCGCCCCAGTATGAGGCCAGCACCACTCGCAATGCGCTCAGTCCGTCAAGGATTGGTCGTGTTTGCAACGCAGACAGCAGCATCCAAATGATCAGCGCGCCGATGAAGAGAGCCAGCGACAGAAAGAACGGCGCAAGACCGGTGCCGAAGGTGGCTGCACGGTGGGTGAAGCCGAGGTCGACGGCGACGGGGGTGGCCATGGTGCGGGCCGCCGCGGCGCGCTGCTGGTTGTTCCACGACGGAAGTTGCCCGGCTCCCTGGCGCAGACCGGCGGCCAGCTGCTCTGCGCCGCCCTGCAGCTGTTGGGTTCCGGCGGCCAAGGTGGTGGCGCCGTCGGTTAAGCGGTGCGCGCCGTCGGTCAATGCGACCAGCCCGGCGCTGAGCCGGTTTGCGCCGGTGTCCAAATCGGTGGCGCCGTCGCGCAGTCTTATGACGTCAGAGCGCAGTTGGCCGCTGAGTGTTCGGGTGAGAAGGGTTCGCAGCGAGCTGTTCGGGTCGGAAAGTTCGTCTTGCAAATGCTGTGCATTGTCGCCAAGTCGAGCAAGCCCCTCCTGGGTGGTCAAATCCATGCCGTGCGCGGTGAGCGTTCGTTGGGCCCCCGCCAGCGTGTCCCCGAGATCGCGCATCCCAAGGTCGGCATTGTTGCGCAGACCCGCAACGACTTGATCGATGATCGCCGCGGCCTGCTGGTGGTCGATATCGAGTGCGGCGATGCGGTCGGTGGCCGTCTTGACACCGCTGCTCACATGCGCTGCGGTGTCGGCGACTTCGGCGGGATCCAGGTTCAACGAGTCGACCCTGCCGAGGACGGCCAGCAGCGGATCGGTGGCCGTCGCGATGGCCGAGGACAGCTGGTGGGTGCCTGCGGCCAGGGCCAACTCCCCATTACGTGCGGTGGCCAGATTCTCGGCGAGGGTGCGAGAGCCGTCGGCCAGTTGGTGGGCGCCGGAATTGGCGCTCGTCAGCCCGGAGGCAAGCTGATCGGCGCCATCGGCTGCTTTCTTGAGTCCCGCTGCCGCATCTGTGACACCGATTAGCACCTGTCCCACGACCTGTTCGCCGACTTTCGCGTTGACCTGATTGAGAATCTCGCGGGCGGTGTTTTGACCGATGATCGACGCGAGATAGTTATTGGCGTCGTTGAACCTGAACCGGATCTGTGCCTGGTGCGGATGACCGCCCGAGGGTGACGCCACCGCCGCACTGAAGTCGGCGGGCAGCGTGATGGAAAAATAGTACGTTCCGCGCGAAACGCCTTCTGCGGCTTGCTCGGCGGATACCTGGCGCAGGCTGAGCTGGCCGGAGCTAAGCAGCGCCGCGGCGACCTGGTCGCCGGCGCGCAGCTCCTGGCCTTGCGCGATGGCACCGCGGTCTTCATTGACCAGCGCCACGGGCATCTTGCCGACCCGGTCGAACGGATCCCAAAACGCCCACAGGTACAGCGCGCCGTACAGCAACGGCAACATGATCATCGTGACCAGCGCCAGGCGCGGCATGGTGCCGTGCAGGTACCGCTTGAAATCGGTGCCCAGTGAGATTGCGGAAAGCATGTCTACTCCCCTGCCTGCTGATCGCGCACTCCGGCGGCTGGGTCACCGACGCGGATCTGCGCACGGACACATTCGTGAGAAACCTCGTCGGGTGCGGCCGTGATCACGGTCTGGCTGCGGCCCAGGTCCGCCAGCCGGCACAACAGCATGTCACGGCACCGGCGGCTGCTGACCTGGTGAAGGCCGCCGACGACCAGCAGGGGGCGCCGCCGACTGTTGGCCAACGCGATGCGCAGCAATACCTGGTCGAGTTCGCTGAGCCCGCCGACAAATGCCGAACCTGGCGGCGAAGGCAGTGGTCCGAAAACCGATCTGCACACCGCGTCAACCTCGCCGTCCCCGGCACGATGGACGGCTCGGTACCACGGGGCGTTCCAACGCATCTGTTCAGTGACCACGTCAGTGACCGTGACGGAGTCGTCGACGGTATCCAGATCATCGAGGGCGGCCGGCGTGACATGGCGAAATATCTGCGAAGCCTCTGCGTGGCCGAGCACCCGCACTATCCCGCGCAGCGGCGTCATCCGGCCCGCCAGCGTCAGCAGCAAGGCTGTGCAGCCCAAGCCTGTAGGTCCAACGAGGACCGTGACACCACCGGCGGCGATGTCGAGATCGAGCGGCCCAAAGATAGTGCCCCAACGGCCCGTCATCGCAATACCGCGTGCCACCACGGCCGGCG
>DASXJI010000291.1:0-3443 GCA_036497495.1 Mycobacterium sp. | reverse complement strand
GCCACCACCGCCGCGCTCACCTCGCCCATCGAATGCCCGATCACCGCATCAGGCTCAACCCCATAAGAGCGCCACAACGCCGTCAACGCCAACTGCATACCCACCAACACCGGCTGAATACGCTCGATACCCACCACCGGCTCACCGGCCAGCAGCACATCACGCAACGAAAAACCGACCTGCGCAACAAAATCAGGCTCCAACTCGGCCACCGCCGCAGCGAACGCCGGCTCATCGGCCAATAACTGCCGACCCATCCCCGCCCACTGCGAACCCTGACCCGAATACAAGAACACCGTGCCCTTGCCGCGCGGTACGTCGTGCGGAGCAACAACTCCCGGTGTCGGCTGGCCGGCGGCCAGCGCACGCAGTCCCGCGACGAGCTCGGCGCGGTCGCGCGCGGAAACGGTGGCGACCTTGTTGTGCCGGCTGCGGTACAGGTTGACGGTGTGCGCGATGTCGGCCAGCGGCACATCGGCGCCCTGACCCGACATCCAATCTGCCAGCGCCGCAGCCCATGCCGTGATCCGCCGCTCGGTCTTCCCGGAGATCGTCAGCGTCGTCACCGGTGACGCTGGGTCGCCGCCCCCGGCCGGCGCCGGATCCGGGCCTTGCTCGATCACGACGTGTGCGTTCGTCCCGCCGATGCCGAACGACGAGATGGCGGCCCGGCGGGGGCCTTCCTCCGCCGGCCAGGGACGGAGCTCGGTGGGGACGAACAGCCGGGTGGACTTGTGGTCGATCGCCGGATTCCACTGCAAGAAGTTGAGATTCGGCGGGATCTGGGACCGCTGCACCGACAGTGCGGCCTTGATGAACCCGGCGATACCGGCCGCGGCCTCGAGGTGGCCGAAGTTGGATTTCACTGCGCCAAGGGCGCAGTCGCCGTCGCCCTTCCCGTACTGATCGGCCAGTGCTTCGAATTCGATGGGGTCACCAAGCCCGGTGCCGGTGCCATGCGCCTCGATGTAGTTCACCGAGCGGGCAGGCACGTCGCCGCTCCGCAGTGCGCTCCTGATCACGTCTTGTTGCGCAATGGTGTTGGGCGCGGTCAGTCCGTTGGAGCGGCCGTCCTGGTTGACGGCGGAACCCCGCACAACGGCGAGCACCCGGTCGCCGTCACGCACGGCGTCGGTGAGCCGTTTGAGCACCACGACGCCGCAACCTTCGCCGCGGACGAATCCGTCGGCGCGAGAGTCGAAGGAGTAGCACCGGCCGTTCGGGGACAGCATGCCCCACTTGGCCATCGCGATCTGGGTTTCCGGGCGCAGGATCAGGCTGACCCCGCCGGCCAGGGCCAGGTCGCTTTCCCGTAACCGCAGGCTCTGGCAGGCCAGATGGATCGTCACCAACGACGAAGAGCACGCGGAGTCGATGGCAACCGCAGGACCGCGCAACCCCAACAGGTACGCGATGCGCCCGACGGCCACCGCGTGCGCATTGCCGGTCGCGGAGTAGGCGTCGATGGCATCCGGGTTGGCCGCCGAAATCGTCTGGTATTCGCCGTAATACACGCCCATCAGCACGGCGGCACGTACACCGGACAGATTCTCGGTCGCGATCCCGGCATGCTCGAGCGCTTCGTAGGCGACCTCGAGCATCAACCGCTGCTGGGGATCCATCGCCTCGGCTTCGCGCGGCGAGATACCGAAGTAGTCGGCGTCGAAGCCGGCCACGTCGGACAGGAAGCCGCCCCACTTGGACGACATCCGGCCGGGTGCGAATTGATCCGCGTCGTAGAACTCGTCGGCGTCCCAGCGGTCCGCCGGAATCTCGCTGATCCCGTCGCCGCCGTTGGCCAGGAAGTTCCAGTAGCCATCTGGTCCGTCCGCGCCGCCGGGGAAACGGCACCCGATGCCCACCACCGCGATCGGCTCAGCGGCGACGACCCGGGAAGAACTGTCGAACTTCTGCGTGATCGCGTCCCGCTGTTCGCCGGACATCGCCGAAACTCTGTCGTAAATGGTCGCCATCAGCGGAAATTTCCTATCACAACACACCGCTTTCACTGCTCGCCGAAGCCGACTCGACGCTGTCGAACAAGTCATCCAACACGCTGCGCTCCGGTTCGGTCGCTGAACCGGCGGAATCTTCCTCCGGCGCGTCCGCGGGCGCAAGCAGACCGGCCACATATGTGGCCAGCGATGCGATGGTCGGATGGTTGAACAACATATTCGCCGACACGTCCAGTCCGACCAGCTTCTTGGTCTCCTTGAGGACCGTCATGGCCATCATCGAATCCAGGCCCAGCTCGGGGAACGGCGCGTCGAGCTTGATCGCCGACGGCGACATCCTCAGTTCGCGCCCCAAGATGGCCTGCAACCGGGTCTGCAATTCGGTGAGCCGCTCCTCGGCCGACAGCGTGGACCAGTCCGGGGCCGCGGCTACCGTGGCACCTGGGTCGTCGCCGGGCGCTTTGTGCTCGACGTTCGCGACGGTGGCGCTGAACTCGGAGGCGATCTTTCCGAAGTAGTCCAGGTCGCGGAACTCCGGAGTGGCCGCGACCGCGCGGTCCAGCCGCAGCCGTCCGACACCCACCCGGTTGAGCGGACCTCCGACGAGGGTCTGCAGCGCCTCGATGCCTTCTTCGGGCGTGATCGGGTCGAGCACGCTGTAGGTCAGCGCCCGACTCATGCCGACGTCTGACCACTGGCCCCAGTTGATCGCGGTGGCGGGCAACCCGAAGGCGCGTCGCCACGTCATCAGCGCATCGAGCCAGGCGTTCCCGGTCGCGTAGGCCAGTTGGCCCGGCAACCCGAGCAGCGTGGCCATCGAGGAGAAGCCGACCCACCAGTCCAGCTCGCGGGTGATCGTCACCGCGTTCAGCCGCAGCGCGCCGGCCACCTTGGGTGTCCAGACCTGGTGCATCCCGTCCCGAGTAAGTGCGGTCACCAGGCCGTCACCGGTCACGCCGGCGCCGTGCACGAGTCCGCGCAACGGCCGGCCGGTCTCTTCGGCGGCAGCCACCAACCGCTCGGCCACCCCGGGGGCGGCAATGTCGCCGGCCACGAAGACGACCTCGGTGCCGTCGCCCAGGGCGTCCAGGTCCTTGCGTTGCGCTTCGGAGGGTTCGGTGCGGCCGTTGAGCACAATCCGGCCCGCACCACGCTGCACCAGCCAGCGGGTGACGACGGTGCCCAGGCCACCCAGCCCGCCGGTGATGATGTAGGAGCCGTCCGCGCGGACCACCGCTTCGTGGTGGCCGCCGTCCAACGTCGCGCGCACCAGGCGCTCGACGTAGCGGCCGTCTTCGCGCAAGGCAACCACGTCGTCGCCGGTGGCGGCGGAGAGTTCATCGGTCAGCGCCGCGACGACATCGGCGCTGCCCACATCGAGCAGGGTGGCGCCGAGGTCAGGCTCGCCGGCCAGCACACGGGCCGCTTCGCCGGGGAACCGCCAGTTGCGGATGAGGCCTTTGAGCGCGCCGATCGCCGGGTCGCCCG
>DASXJI010000290.1:0-6058 GCA_036497495.1 Mycobacterium sp. | reverse complement strand
CAATCCGCGTCGCCGTGCCGACAGGGTATCCGCGACGCTGCGTAGCTCCTTGCCGGCCGGGGAGTCGGGGGCGCTGAGCACCACCGGAATCCCGCCATCGCCGGCGGCGACCAGTGCAGGGTCCAGCGGTATCTGACCGAGCAGCGGCACGTCCACACCCATTGTGCGGGTTAGCCGTTCGGCGACCTGCGCGCCGCCGCCTTCGCCGAACACCTGCATCGTCGAGCCGTCCGGCAGTAGCAACCCGCACATGTTCTCCACCACGCCGACGACGCGCTGGCGGGTCTGGAGTGCGATGCTGCCCGCGCGTTCGGCGACCTCGGCCGCGGCCAGCTGAGGCGTTGTCACCACGATGATTTCGGCGTTCGGGATCAGCTGAGCGATCGAGATCGCGATGTCGCCGGTACCCGGCGGCAGGTCGAGCAGCAGCACGTCCAAGTCGCCCCAGTACACGTCAGCCAGAAACTGTTGCAGGGCCCGGTGCAGCATCGGCCCACGCCACACGACGGGCGTATTGCCGTCGGTGAATTGAGCGATGGAGATGACCTTCACCTCGTGCGCGATCGGCGGCAGGATCATCGACTCCACCTGGGTGGGCCGGTCGGTGGTCCCCATCATGCGCGGGATCGAGTGGCCGTGGATGTCGGCGTCGAGCACCCCGACCGACACCCCACGCGCGGCCATCGCCGCGGCCACGTTGACCGTCACCGTCGACTTACCCACGCCGCCCTTGCCAGAGGCGACGGCGTACACCCGGGTCAGCGATCCGGACTGGGCGAACGGGATGACGGGCTCGCGGGAGTCGCCGCGCAACTGCTTGCGCAGTTCGGTGCGCTGCTCATCGTTCATCACGTCCAGGCTGACCTTCACCGCGCCGGTGCCCGGCACGTCGGCGACGGCCCGGCGAACGCGGTCGCTGATTTCGGTCTTCTTGGGGCACGCGGAGGTGGTAAGGAAGATCTCGACGTGCACGTCGCCGCCAGGCCCTACCTCGATACCTTTGACCATCCCGAGTTCGGTGATGGGGCGGCGCAGTTCGGGGTCAATAACCTTGGCCAGTGCGGCGCGAACGTCTGCAGTCGGATCGGACATCATCGCCGAGTGTAGTGCCGTGACGACGCGGGCCGGGACGGCCCGTGGAGGAGCCGGACTGTTGGGCTTGAGTGCCGTGACGACGCGGGCCGGGACGGCCCGGTCAGGCGGGGGGCGCCCCCTGCGGGGCGGCGGGTTGTCCACCCGGCGCGGCGGGAGCAGGCGGCGCAACCGCCGGCTGGGCCACCGGCGGTGCGGGCACCGCGGGAGCGGCGGGCGGGGGAACCTGGGCAGGCGAGGCGGCCGGCAGCGGGGCAGGTGGCAAACCAAATGGGGCAGGTGGCACACCAAACGGGGCGGGCGGCATGCCAAACGGGGCGGGCGGCGCGCCAAACGGGGCGGGCGGCGCGCCAAACGGGGTTGGTGGCACACCAACCGGGGCGGGCGGCATGCCCGCCGGGGTCGGCGTCGCATTGAACACCTGCTGAGGCCCGCTCGTATCGCCGCTGATGCAGATCACCGTGCACGAGGGGCCCGGCCGCTGCGTCGACCACGGCTGCGGGCCGTTGCTCGGACCCCCGCTGAGGTCGATCAGCGGCATCTGGGCCAGCGGATCGGTCGACGGCAAGCCGTGCATGTTCATCGGCAGATTCGGCCCGAGGCCTTCGGCGTTCTCCAAGTGCGCGTCGCCCAGCGGCGGCGCGGGCCCGGTGAGCGGCGGAAGGTCGACCGGAACGACGCCGGTGGCGTAGGCCGCGGCCCAGCCCAGCACGTTCTGGGCGTACGGCATCGAGTTGTTGTAGCGCAGGATGGCCGACAAGACCTGCGACTGGTCGCGCAGATTCAGCCCCCCACTGCACAGGTATCGAGCCGCGGCCAGGGTGGCGTCGTAGAGGTTCTGCGGATCGGCCATGCCGTCGCCGTCGCCGTCGGAGGCATAGTGCGCCCAGGTGCCCGGCAGGAACTGCATCGGTCCCATCGCACGGGCATAACCGACCCGTCCGGCGCTGGTGCTCTGGATGACGACCTCATTGCCCGGCAGCGTCCCGTCCAGGGTCGGTCCGTAGATCGGTCGTATCGCCGTGCCGCGCGCATCGGTGGCGCCGCCGTTGGCGTGCCCGGACTCGATGCGCCCGATCCCGGCCAGCAGATTCCAGCTGATGCCGCAGCCGGGGTCGCCGGTGGCCATCATCCGTTCGGCGTTGCGGTACGCGTTCAGCGCCATCCCCGGAATACCCAGCGCGCCAGGTGTATTCACCACACCTGTCGGCGGAGGAGCTGCCGACGTGGCCGCCGCGATGTGGAAACCAATCTTCGGGTGCTCGACGGCGATCACCAGCGGACCGGTCGGGTCGGTGGAGGCACGCGCGACCGCGGCAACCGGGGTGATGGCGGCATCGCGCAGCGTCGACTTGGTCAAGGGGAACGGCGGTGCGCCGGCGCCGTCGACGCCGGCATAGATCAGGCAGGCGATCATCGCCACACCGAATGCCGGGCTTCGGGCCGTGCTGGTGAGGGCTTCCTGGACAGTCGTCGTAACCGCCCGGGCGGTAGACGTGACGGCCGCAGCTGCGGCCGGAATCCTTACGGCGTCGGCCGCGCGAACCACCAGGTTGCCCGCCGACGACGCGGCTTTGACAACAGGGCCGGGCAGTTTGGGGGCCTTGGCGACGCGAAGGATCGCCTTCTGGGTCTTTGCAAGGGCGGGACGTAAGCCCATGCGTGCCCCTACCCGCACTCGACCTGCCTAGTTCTCGAGGGTTGTGGGACCCGCGGCATCGCGTGGGCCTCGTGAACTAGGTCACCATACATAACACCGGTGACTCCAGTGACAACAATGGCGGAGTCTCTGCCTGTGAAAACACGGCTTAGGGCCTGCTGTGTCAATTAGACGATGCGGCGTGTCGATCCACATCGCCGTCGGTGTCTTCTTGCGCTGAGTGAACCTCGCCCAGCTGCCGGGCTTCGAGTAGCACGCGCAGGTCTTCCAGCTCGCGGCGCAGGTAGTCCCCGGTCTTGGCGACGTCGCCGATCGCCAGCCGCAGCGCGGCCAGTTCCCGGGCCAGATATTCGGTGTCGGCCTTTGTCTCTTCGGCGCGCGTGCGATCCTGTTCCAGCGTGACGCGGTCGCGGTTCTCCTGGCGGTTCTGGGCCAGCAGGATCAGCGGCGCGGCGTAGGCGGCCTGGGTGGAAAACGCCAGGTTGAGCAGGATGAACGGGTAGGGGTCCCAGCGCAGGCTGACCGCGAACACGTTCAGCAGGATCCAGACCACCACCACGATGGTCTGAATCAGCAGGTAGCTGCCGGTGCCGAAGAAGCGGGCGATCCCCTCGGTGAATTTGCCGACGGCGTCGGAGTCCAGCCGCGGCGCCGACAGTCGTGAGATGCGCGGGGTGTAGAGCCGCGACCGCGGCGCCGACTTGCTCATCAGCGTCCTCCCGTGGCATCCAGCGCCGGCTCTTCGGTGGTATCCCGCCAGTCGTGCGGCAGTAGATGGTCGAGCACGTCGTCGACGGTGACTGCGCCCAGCAGGTGACGCTGCGCGTCGACCACCGGGCCGCAGACCAGGTTGTACGCGGCGAAGTAGCGGGTCAGCATCCCCAGCGAGGTGTCCGGCTCAAGGCAGGGCAGGTCGGCGTCGACGATCCCGCCGACCGGCATGGACGGTGGCTCACGTAGCAGCCGCTGTAGCGCCACGCAGCCCAGGTACTGACCGGTCGGGGTGGCCGTCGGCGGACGGACCACCAGCACCAGCGACGACAAGGCCGGCGTCAGATCGGGGTCACGCACTCGGGCCAGCGCCTCGGCGACCGACGTGTCCGGGGTCAACACCACCGGTTCGGAGGTCATCAAACCGCCCGCGGTGTCAGGCGAGTGCTTCAAGAGTCGCCGCACCGGGTCGGACTCCTCGGGATCCATCTCACGCAGCAGCCTTTCGGCCAGCGTCGGGTTCATCGTGCCGAGCAGGTCGGCGGCGTCGTCGGGGTCCATCTCCTCGAGCACGTCGGCCGCGCGTGCGTCGCCAAGCTGCATCAGCAACTCGGCCTGCTCGTCCTCCGGCAGTTCCTGCAGGATGTCGGCAAGCCGGTCGTTGTCCAGCGCACTGGCCACCTCGTAACGGCGTTTGGTCGGCAACTCACGTATCGCGTCGGCCACCTGGATCGGCCGCCACTTCTCGAACTGATGGAGCAACTGCGCCACGGCTTGTCCCGGCATCGCCAGCGCTGACGGAGTCAGCCCCTGCACGCTGCGCCAGCCCACCACGTGTGTGGTGCTGCGTCGGCCGATGCGCCGCGGCACGCGCACCGCGACCCGCGTCACCATCCAGTCGCGCGTTCGCGTCTGCTCCAAACCCAGGTCGGTGACGACCACGTCGATGTCGGCCAGCTCGGGTAACTGCGGATCGTTGACCCGGACCTTGGTGTCCACGATCTGTCCCAGCACCAGAACCTCGCCCGGCCGTTGATCGAACCGGCTCATCGAGACGCTGTTGGTGTTCAGGGTCACCGCGTTGGGCTCGAACGACGCGACTCGCAGAATCGGTACGAAAATCCTTCGGTGCGAGCTCATTTCGACGACGAGTCCAAGGACTCGGGGTTGCTGGCGAACGATGCTGATGCTGACCACGACGTCGCGCACTCGGCCGAGCGACTCGCCCATCGGGCCCAGGACTTGCATTCGTGCCAGCCGAGCCGCGTACACCCTGTTGATCGAGGCCATAGGTCAACAGGGTATGCAAAAGGGGTGAGTGAAGCGTGAACAACGTGTACCGGCCCCGCCGCACTTGCCTGTCCGTGCCAGGCAGCAGCCAGAAGATGATCGACAAGTCCAAAGCTCTTCCGGCCGACGAGGTCTTCCTTGATCTCGAGGACGCCGTCGCACCCGACGCCAAGGCCGACGCCCGCGGCCGGGTGGCCGCCGCACTGACCGCGCCCGGCTGGGCCGGACAATTGCGCGGCGTGCGGGTCAACGACTGGACCACGCCGTGGACACACGCCGACATCATCGAAGTGGTGTCTGCTGTCGGGGCAGCTCCTGACGCCAAGCTCGACGTGGTGGTGCTGCCGAAAGTCTCCGACGTCTCACACGTCCAGGCCCTCGACCTGCTGCTGACTCAGTTGGAGACGGTCCACGAACTCCCGGTGGGCGAGATCGGCATTGACGCGCAGATCGAAGATGCCCGCGGGTTGATGAACATCAACGCGATCGCCGCCGTGCCGCGGGTGCAGGCCCTGGTGCTCGGCCCCGCCGACCTGATGGCGAATCTGAACACGCGCGCGCTGGTCGTCGGCGAGCAACCCGAGGGCTACGACGTCGGCGACGCTTATCACCACGTGCTGATGACGATCCTGGTGGCCGCGCGCGCCCACGGCGTCGCCGCTGTCGACGGCCCGTACCTGAAAGTGCGTGATGTAGAAGCATTCCGGCGGGTGGCGGGCCGATCCGCCGCGCTCGGCTACGACGGCAAGTGGGTGCTGCACCCCGACCAGATCTCGGCGGGCAATGAGATCTTCAGTCCGCGGCAGGCCGATTACGACCACGCTGAGTTGATCCTGGAGGCCTACGAGTGGCACACCTCGGCGGCCGGCGGTGCCCGCGGAGCGGTGATGCTCGGCGACGAGATGCTCGACGAAGCCAGCCGCAAGATGGCGTTGGTGATCGCGGCGAAAGGACGCGCGGCAGGTATGGAGCGGCAGTCGGACCGGTTCGTTCCGCCGACGGGATGAGAGATCAGCCCCCGACGAACGCGGGGTGATGAAAAGCCAGAACCGCGATCGAGGCCAGCAGCAGCGTCACGGTGATCGAGCCGATCGCGATGCCGGCGATGGCGAGCCCGCGGCCCTGCTGAGGGGTCCGATTGACCTGGCTGAGCGAGACGATGCCGAGCACGATGCCGGCGATGGCGAGCGGTAGCCCGAGATAGCAGAGGAAACTCAGCGGAATCCCGGCGATCGAGGTGATCAGCGACGCGATGGCCAGCCCATTGGTGCGGTACGAGCTGGCTTGATAGACCTGGTAGGGGTC
>DASXJI010000289.1:0-4586 GCA_036497495.1 Mycobacterium sp. | reverse complement strand
ATTCGATGGGTTGAGACCCTTGTCACAGTCGGGCAACCAACCTACTGTGTGTTCAGTTAGTTGGTTTGGACAAAGGAGTCCGGTGCCCCAGACAAGGCCGTACGACTCGCTGCGGGTCAAGGGCGAGGATCGCAAACAACGGATCCTGGCCGTGGCGCAACGGTTGCTGACGCGCAACGGGTGGCGCAATACGACGCTGGCCCAGATTGCCGGTGAAGCCGGCGTCAGTCCGGCCGGCCTTCTTCACCATTTCGAATCCAAAGAACAGTTGCTGCATGCGGTTCTCGACGCCCGCGACGCCGACGACGACGCGCACGCAGACCGGGCCGGCGACCTGATCTCCGAGGTCGCCGCGGTGGCGGACCGGTTTTACCGGTCGCCCGAATTGGTCGGCACTTACAGCGTGCTGCTGGCCGAGAACGTCGACCCCGACGCCCCCCTGCACGACCGCCTCGCCGCCCGCTACCGAGGCGCGGTCGACATCATCACCGCGCTCATCCGTCGGGGTCAGGAAGCGGGCCAGTTCCGCATGGATATGGATGTGACCGTCAAGGCAGTGCAAATCCTTGCCTTCATCACCGGAATGGAGACGACATGGTTGATCAATCCTTCGATACCGCTGAGCGAGGTCTTCAAGGAGTACTCGGAGTCGTTGGCCCGGGACATGGCACCGCCGAGCCCGGCGTGAGATACCGGCTCGATGTCGTCGCCGCGGATGTCGCCGACGTGGTGAGGTTCGCCGGCGGCTGGCTGTTCGACCGGGCGATGGCCGGTTGGGACGTGACGGTTCTGCTCGCCGACCATCGTGATGACCGGCCGTTGCAGATTCTCGGCGCCCAGATCGTCGATCTCGAATACGCATTGACGACAGTGGGGCACCGGCCGCCCCCGCAGACCCTGGCGGCCGCGGCCGACCTGTTCAACTGCGACTCACGCGTGCGCGACGGCGTCCTGCAGGCACTCGATCAGGGCGCCACCGAAGTCACGCTGTGGGGACAGACTTGGCCGGCTGAGCTGGAAGACAGCGTCGGGCTGGTCGAGCACCGGCTCAGCGCCGCGGCCCGGGCATTCAAGGCCCAGGCCCTTGCGGCGGCCGCGATCCGCGCGGATTCGATTGGGCCGATCGAAACGTTCCGCAGCCGGGTGATGTCCAGTCGATCGGTCGAGGCCGATCCGACGCCAGCCGTTTAGGCCGGCCGCGAGCTCCAGTTCCGGGGCGCGTTGACGTCGCGGCATGCTGTGTGGAAATCTAATACTCATCTCTGAGAGGCACATTCTCACTGATTGAGATTGGAACGATGCGAGATGGCGAACGACCCCGCCGACCTGGACTTCTTCCGCGGCAGCGAGCTCATCGCGGATCCCTATCCGTACTACGAGTCGCTGCGACAGCAATGCCCGGTGGCCAAGGAAAAGCACCACGACGTCACGATGGTGACCGGCTGGGACGAAGCCTGCGCCGTGCTGAACGACGCCGAGACCTGGTCGTCCTGCAACTCGGTGACCGGACCGTTTCCCGGTTTCCCGGTAAGCCTCGAAGGCCAGGGAGACGCTGACATCACCGAGCTGATCGACCAGCATCGCGACGAGCTGCCGTTCAGCGACCAGTTGCCCACGCTCGACCCGCCGACCCACACCAACCACCGGTCCCTGCTGATGCGGCTGATCACCCCCAAGCGCCTCAAAGAGAACGAGGATGCGATGTGGGTGCTCGCCGACCACGCGCTCGACGACTTCCTGGCGCCCGGCCACGGTGAGTTCATCAAGGGCTTCGCCAGCCCATTCACGCTGCTGGTGATCGCCGACTTGCTCGGCGTGCCGATGGAGGACCGGGACAAGTTCGTCAAAGGCATCCGTGAGCACTCGGGCGGCGGCGTCGGCGGCACCGGCAAGGAATCGCTGGCTCACAGCCCGCTGGAATTCCTCTACGGACTTTTCTCCGACTACGTCGTGGACCGTCGCAGCGAACCCCGCGACGACGTGCTGACCGGCCTTGCGACCGCGACCTTTCCCGACGGCTCGACACCCGAGGTCGGCGACGTGGCCCGGGTCGCGGCCAACGTCTTTTCGGCGGGTCAGGAAACCACCGTGCGGCTGCTGGGCGCGTCGCTACAGACGCTGGGGGAGCGGCCGGATATTCAGGCGCAATTGCGTAAGGACCGCAGCCTGATTCCGAATTTCATCGAAGAGTCGCTACGCCACGAGAGCCCGGTGAAGGGGGACTTCCGGTTGAACCGGAAGCCGGTCAACATCGGCGGGGTCGACCTGCCGGCGGGCACCACCGTGATGGTGGTGCAGGCCGCCGCCAACCGCGATCCGCGCCGATTCGATGACCCCACTACCTTTGACCCGGCCAGAAAAAATGCCCGCCAACATATCTCGTTCGGTCGCGGTATCCACAGCTGCCCTGGTGCCCCGCTGGCTCGCGCCGAAACGAGGGTGGCTCTCGAACGATTGCTGGACCGGACGTCGGACATCAGGATCAGCGAGCAGCATCACGGCCCGGCCGATGACCGCCGTTACCAATATGTTCCGACGTACATCCTGCGCGGCCTGACCGAGCTGCACCTGGAGTTCACGCCGGCATGAAAGTCTGGGTAGACGACCAGCGTTGTCGCGGCCACGGCATGTGCCTCACGCTCTGCCCGGACGTGTTCAGCCTGACCGACGATGGATACGCGGTGTCGATCGATTCTGACGTGCCGGCGGAATTGGAGTCGGCCACGCAGGAGGCCATCCAATGCTGTCCCGAACAGGCCATCAGCGAGAAATAACAAGGATCGCAAATATGCCAAAGGGATATGTGATCCTCACCGAATCCATCAAGGATCCGGAAGGCATGAAGGCCTACGGCCGGGCAGCCGGTGCGGCAATGGGTGGAGTCAACATCCTCGCAGTGGACACCAAGCCCGAAACCGTCGAGGGCACTTGGCACGGCGACCAGACCGTCGTGCTGGAATTCGAATCGGTCGATGCCGCTCGTGCGTGGTACGAGTCCGACACCTACCAGGCGGCGGCCAAGCTGCGGCAGGCCGCCGCCGATTGCAATGCGGTGATCGTCTCCGGATTCGCCTGAGCAGCAGCCGCTTACGTCTAGTGCACCCCGATCTCGTCACAGATCGGCGGGATGATGATCAAGCCTCCGCGCGGGGTGCAGAAGGGGTGCGGGGCCTGCGGTGACGGCGGTGGTGGCGGCGGAGGGTTGAAAACCGGCGCTGGAACGTCGGCCGCCACGAAGCTGCCGTTGGTGGTTCCCCCGAAACGCACGTTCCCCTGACCCATCGGAACGATGTACCAGGTGTGGCACACACCCATGTCCCATTCGATGCCGCGGTACGGCAATCCCTGCCCGGGACACCAGGAATGGGGCTGGGGAGAGAACGGTTCGGCCTGGGCCGTAGCGGTAACCACACCTGCCCCGATGCCTGCGAGGCTGCCGGCCAGCAGGACTCCAGCGATTGTTTTCTTCATGGCGGCTTCCTTCCACTTTTCTGATCCGAAAAGTAGTTGCGACCGCTCCATGGATTCTTAACGCCGCAACCCGCCTAGAACGGCGGCGGATCATCGTCGTTGGTAGGTGGTGCCAGGCCCGATGAGACCGTCTGGCGCGCTAGGTGATTGCGTTGTCGTTCGGTCGCGATGTAGCGGGCCCGGTTTTGGGCGCGGGTACGCCGCCGCCTCGGCATCATCGCGGCCCCCTCAGCGGAGCGCCTTCGGTCGCCTATCGCGTCGAGCGCGCCGGTTGGCACACCCAGCGTCGGGAACAACACGGCGCTGCCGGGGGTGGTGATGTAGGTCTGCCCGCTGGGGGATGTCCAGATGACGGTGCCGTCGGGCAGTTGTTGGTCGCGCCAGCCCCAGAACGTTTTGAGAAGGTGATGGTGGCGGCATAGGGCTTTTAGGTTGGACGCGTGGGTGGGCCCGCCGTCGGCGTAGGGGACGGTGTGGTCAACATCGCAGCGCACTGCGGGACGATCGCAGCCGGGGAATCGGCAGGTCAGGTCGCGGCAGCGGACGAAGTCGGCCAGCGTCCGCGAGGCGGTGTAGCCGGATTCCGGTGCCAAGTCGGCGGGGTGCGTCAGGGGCCGTAACTTGGCTGACCGCGCCAACTCAGCGATCAACTCGGCGGGAACGAGCGCGTCGCTGCCGATCATCGAGCCTGGCATGTGCCCCGTGCCGTCAAGCGTCGCCTCGTTGGCGATGACATGGACTACTACGGGCGAGGGTGCGGGCGATGCCGCGGCGGCGCAATTTCTTTGACCGCAGCGACAACTCAGCCGATCCGCTCCCACGGCCAGCGCGCCCAGGGCATCGGCGCGGCGCTGGTTACGGGTGCGCGGGTCGTCGACACACACGGTGGCGGCCAACGCATCGAGGCGGGCATCGATGGCGTGGGCGTCGGTAGTAATCAGGCGTCCGAACATCTCGGTCAACCCATCGGCATTGCCCCAGAACGAGACTTCGCGATCGCCGCGGCGCTCCCGGCGACGGCGCACTGCATCTTGATCGGCCCGGGTCACGATCCGGTCGACCTGTCCGCCAAGCCGACCCTGGGTGATGCCCATCCACCGGGCAACCTTGAGTGC
>DASXJI010000288.1:0-4388 GCA_036497495.1 Mycobacterium sp. | reverse complement strand
TCGTCGCGCACCGGCGCTGATCAAAGTCGAGTCTGTGGTGCAGGCCGAGCCGCTCGGCCTCGGGCACGCGATCGCCTGTGTTGAGCCGGTGCTGGGGGCCGACGAAGATGCGGTCGCGGTGCTGCTGCCCGACGACCTGGTGCTGCCGACCGGCGTGCTGGAGACGATGTCGAAGGTGCGCGCCCAGTTCGGCGGCACGGTTTTGTGCGCGATCGAGGTGACGCCCGAAGAGGTAAGTGCCTACGGCGTTTTCGACGTCGAGCCGGTACCCGGAGCCGACACGGACGTGCTGAAGGTCAACGGCATGGTGGAAAAGCCGGACCAGGCGGGCGCGCCGTCGCTGTACGCGGCGGCCGGCCGTTACGTCCTCGACCGCGCCATCTTCGGCGCGCTGCAACGCATTCAGCGGGGTGTCGGCGGCGAAATGCAGCTCACCGACGCGATCGCGTTGCTGATCAACGAAGGGCACCCGGTGCACGTCGTCGTTCACCGCGGCTCCCGACACGACTTGGGAAATCCCGGCGGCTACCTGAAGGCT
This sequence comes from Mycobacterium sp., assembly GCA_036497495.1. Classification (GTDB taxonomy): domain Bacteria; phylum Actinomycetota; class Actinomycetes; order Mycobacteriales; family Mycobacteriaceae; genus Mycobacterium. The sequence continues at coordinate 3,850 of DASXJI010000288.1, read as the reverse complement.
GCGGTTGACTTTGCCTTGGACCGTGACGACTACGGACCAGAACTCCGGCGGTGGCTGGTGACTCGATTGGGTCTGGCCGAACGCTAGCGGTTGGTTGTCACTTTCCGGCCCGGCCAGCTCCGGCCTTGGGTTGATGCGGGTGACGGCAGAAAGGCGCGCTGTGCGTTCGGTGGAGGAGCAACAAGCTCGGGTAACGGCCGCCGCGGTGGCACCGAGGCCGGTGCGAGTCGCGATCGCCGAAGCGCAGGGCCTGCTGTGTGCCGAAGAAGTCGTCACCGAGCACCCGCTGCCCGGATTCGACCAGGCCGCTATCGACGGCTACGCGGTTCGCAGTGTCGACGTGCTCGGTGTCGGGCAGGGCGATCCGTCCGAAGACCAGGGCGAAGATCAGGCCGACGAGCTGCGGTCGCTGAGCGCGGTCGAGGGAACTTCGGCGAGTGGCGGGGTGACCCTGCCGGTGATGGGCACTGTTCAGGCCGGCGCGCGGACGCCGAGCAGGCTGCAGCCGGGGCAGGCCGCGCGCGTGCAGACCGGGGCGCCGCTGCCGACGCTGGCCGACGCGGTGCTGCCGTTGCGCTGGACTGACGGCGGTCAGTCGCGGGTCCGGGTGCTGCGCGGTGTGCGGTCGGGTGCCTATGTGCGACGCACCGGTGATGACGTGCAGCCCGGTGACGTCGCGGTGCGGGCCGGGACGATCATCGGTGCGGCCCAGGTCGGGCTGTTGGCCGCGGTGGGCCGCGACCGGGTGCTAGTGCATCCGCGCCCGCGGGTATCGGTGCTCGCGGTGGGCGGCGAGCTGGTAGACGTCTCGCGCACGCCGGGCAACGGACAGGTTTACGACGTCAACTCCTACGCGTTGGCGGCTGCTGCCCGCGACGCAGGCGCGGAGGTGAACCGGGTCGGCATCGTCAGCAGCGACGCACGAGAACTCGGCGAAGTCGTTGAGGGTCAGGTCAATCGAGCCGAGATCGTGGTGATTGCCGGCGCGGTCGGCGGCGCGGCGGCCGAGGCGGTGCGATCAGTGCTCGCCGAGCTCGGCGAAATGGAAGTCACCCGCGTTGCCATGCATCCCGGCTCCGTTCAGGGCTTCGGACCGTTGGGCCGCGACGGAGTGCCGACCTTTCTGCTGCCCGCCAACCCGGTCAGCGCGCTGGTGGTGTTCGAAGTGATGGTCCGGCCGCTGATCCGGTTATCGCTGGGAAAGCGACAGCCGATGCGCCGGGTCGTGCAGGCACGCACGCTATCGCCGATCACCTCGATCGCCGGCCGCAAAGGGTTCCTGCGCGGACAGCTGATGCGCGATCAGGACACCGGCGAGTATCTGGTGCAGGCGCTGGGTGGGGCGCCCGGCGCCTCGTCGCACCTGCTGGCGACGCTGGCTGAGGCGAACTGTCTGGTCATGATTCCGCGCGATGCAGAACAGATCCGCACCGGCGAGGTGGTCGACGTCGCGTTTCTGGCTCAGCGCGGCTGAAAGACCTGGTGGCATGGGCTCGTGAACCTGTTTCGCTCCAACGCCCAGCACCCGGGCTGGCCGACTTCGGTCGGACCGTTGCGGGTCGCCGCCGGCATGGTCCGGCTGCGCCCGGTGCGCTTGCGCGACGCCTCGAAATGGAGTCGCGCGAGGCTGGCTGATCGGCAGCATCTGGAGCCGTGGGAACCCAGTACTGAAGCGGATTGGGCTGCGCGGCACTCGGTTTCGATGTGGCCGGCGGTGTGTTCCAGCTTGCGGGCGGAAGCGCGCGACGGCCGGATGCTGCCCTATGTGATCGAGCTGAACGGGGAGTTCTGCGGGCAGCTGACGGTCGGGAACGTCACGCATGGCGCGTTGCGGTCGGCCTGGATCGGCTACTGGGTGTCCAGTTCGGTGACCGGTGGCGGCGTCGCTACCGGGGCCTTGGCGCTGGGTCTCGATCACTGCTTCGGTCCGGTCAGGTTGCACCGCGTGGAAGCCACCGTCCGGCCGGAGAATGCGCCCAGCCGGGCGGTGCTGGCAAAGGTCGGGTTTCGCGAGGAGGGGTTGCTGCGGCGCTACCTCCAGGTCGACGGCCGCTGGCGCGATCACCTGTTGGTCGGCCTGACGGTAGAGGAGGTCTACGGGTCAGTGACGTCGGCCCTAGTGCGCGACGGGCACGCCGGATGGGCGTAGTCCCTGCAGTCCGACCGAATTGCGCGGCGTGTCGTGTTACCAACGTGACTTTTGTGTCTAATGATGCTTGTCAGAGGTAAATTACAGGTGTGTAGTTGATCTGAGCGTGCCTCGACCGGCGGTGCCGGCCACCGGGTTAAGTCTTGCGGGAAAGGAGCGGGTCGCTATGCCAAGCATCCCGCAGTCGTTGTTGTGGATATCGCTCGTGGTGCTCTGGCTTTTCGTGCTGGTCCCCATGCTGGTCAGCAAGCGCGACGCGGTGCGGCGCACCAGCGACGTGGCGTTGGCGACCCGCGTGCTCAACAGCGCCACGGCCGCCCGGCTGATCAAGCGCGGTAGGCCGGCGGCAGGCCATCGCAGTGACCCCGACTGGCAGCCCGAGGAGGACGAGTACGACGACGACGTTGACGACGTCGACGACGACGAGACCGAAGACGCCTCGCCGTCGCCCGTCGTGACGGTGTCAGCGGCGTCGGTCGAGGAGACAGCTCCCGACCATCTCGGCTTCGATGCAGTCGACTCCGACTCGGAAGCGTTGCCGGTGAGCGCGAGCGCTGACGTCCACGACGAGACCGTGGAGGAAACGGACACCGAGGTCGACCTCGCAGTCGAGTACGACGACGAGGGCGAAGCGTTCGACGACGACGCCGATCAGTACGAATACATCGACGACACCTCAGGGATACCGATGGGCGCGGAGCCGGTGCGGACCGCCACTCCGGCGTTCGACCGGCGGTATCGCTATGACGCGAACAAGGCCGCCGCGGTCGTTGCCCGCAAATACGCCGCCCGCAAGCGGGTGCTGATGGTCATGGCGCTGACATTGGTTCTCTCAGCGGCGACGGCTTTCCTGCTGACCTCCACAGCGTGGTGGTTCTTCGGCACCGTGTCCCCGGCGACCGTGCTCTACCTGGGCTACCTGCGCAGGCAGACCCGGATCGAGGAGCGGGTGCAGCGCCGCCGGATGCAGCGGATGGCGCGCTCGCAGCTTGGTGTGGAGAACACCTACGACCGCGAATACGACGTTGTCCCGTCCCGGTTGCGACGTCCCGGCGCCGTGGTGCTGGAGATCGACGACGAAGATCCGATCTTCGAGCATCTCGACTACGCGCCCTACGCCGCTCGGGATGACGACTGGGACAAGGTCTTGCAGCGAGCGGCGGGGCAATAGCGGTTCGGCGGCTTCGGCCGCGACTGGTAGCCTGCTAGCGATCAGGGGCTATGGCGCAGTTGGTAGCGCGACTCGTTCGCATCGAGTAGGTCAGGGGTTCGAATCCCCTTAGCTCCACAGAATTTGAGCAGCTCAGGGCATATGTAGCCCGCTAGGAGCTTCCGCCGTCCGCAGCGGCATGTGCGGTTTGCGGCAGTACTGGCACTTCTAACCGAGTCACTAGTTAATGTGCAGCGATGGTGACAGCCGTTGTACCTCTTCCGTTCGTCGACGGCATCGTTTACGGCGAAGGACCTCGCTGGCGATGCGGAAGGTTGTGGTTCACCGACGGTCCGGCGGGGAAGGTGTATTCGGCAGGCGAGTCAGGCGACCTTACGGTTGAGGTCGAGGTCGAGCGTCCTTCAGGCTTGGGTTGGCTACCCGATGGGACATTGGTGGTGTCGAGCTTGTTCGCTCCGAAAGTCCACTATGTCGGCGTCGAGGGAGCAGTTCACGAGACGTTCGACATCAGTCATGTCGCGTGGTCGACC
>DASXJI010000287.1:0-5605 GCA_036497495.1 Mycobacterium sp. | reverse complement strand
GTCAGCAGTTGGCGCGGTATTCGAACTGGTCGGCTTTGGCGTTCTCACCGGGGCCGATTGTCACCAGCTCGGTGAGGATCTTCGACTGCACCGGTTTTCCATCGATCATGGCGGCCGCTGTTTGCATCGCAACCTCGCCCTCCTGCTTGGGGTTCTGCGCGATGAGTGCCGCCATGGTGCCGTTCTTCAGTGCGGCTACCTCCGCGCTCGCCGCGTCGTAGGCGACGAGCTTCACCCGGTTGCTGGCGCCCGCTTGTTGCATCCCGGTGAGGGCGCCGATGGCGCCCTGGTCATTGGTGGAGAAGACGCCGGCAAGATCTGGGTGCGCGGACAGCGTCGCGGTGACGATCTGCGCGGCCTTCTGCGGGTCGTCGGATTGGTACTGCGGCCCGAGGTAGGTGATGCCGCTGTGGTTCTTCAACTCTTCAGCGAAGCCCTGCGTGCGTTGGTCTTGCGCCGTCGACCCCGGTGGCTGGGTGATTACCAGCACCTTGCCCTTGTCCCCCAACAACTTTGCGAGCTCGGTGGCGGCCATCTTGCCACCCGCGATGTTGTCGGTGATGATCTCGCTCTTCACCACCGACGGGTCGGCGAGCGTCTGGTCGACGGTGATCACCTGCGTGCCCGCCGCGGTGAGCGCCTGGACGGGTGGCATCAGTGCCTGCGCATCGGTCGGCACCACGACCGCGACGGCAGGCCGCGCTGCGGCCACCGCGTTGACCACGGGAATCTGCGCGTCGGCCGCGAATTGCGCTGGCGCGGAGACCTTGAGGTTCAGACCATGTTTGGCGGCTTCGGCCTGTGCGCCGCAGGCGAGCGCCTGGTAGAACGGGCTGCCGTTCACGCCGAGAACCAGGGCCACGTCCTTGGTGGCCGCAGGCGCTTGGGATGTGGAGTTACCACCACCGGTCGGCCCGGCGGTGCAGCTCGCCAGGGCGAGCACCGAGATTGTGGCGATGGCCGTGATCCTTGTTGTGCGCATTGGATTTCTCCTTGTCTCGGGTGATCGGGTTAGAGGCGTTCGCGTTGACGTCGCTTGAGCTGGTCGACGTACACAGCGAAGATCAGGACTGCGCCCATGGCGACCGTCTGCCAGAACGGTGGGATGCCGAGGATGACGAACCCGTTGAGCAAGATTACGGGTATGAACACTCCCACGACGGTGCCGAATACGGTGCCAATCCCGCCGAAGAGGCTGGTGCCGCCGAGCACCACCGCTGAGATGGTCGCCAGATTGTCCACCGTGTGCCCCCCGATGGTGGTGGTGCCGAACCGGGCCACCGACATCATTCCGGCGACGCCGGCCAGCGCACCGCACAGCAGGTAGACCTTGATCAGCTGCGCGCGAACCGGAATTCCCGAACGTCTGGCGGCTTCGCGGTTTGAACCCACGGCGAAGGTCCATTCGCCGAATCGCGTCATCTGCAACGTGATTGCGGCTAGCACTGCGGCCACGGCGGCGATTACCACCAGTGTCGGGATGCCCACGATGCGGCCGGTCCCGACGTAGGCGATGAGCAGCTTCGGCACCGCGCGCACATCGAGGCCGCCGGTGATGATCTGAGCGAATCCCAGAGCCATCCCGAGCGTTCCAAGGGTGACGATCAACGCCGGGATACGGGTCACCGCGATGAGAACACCGTTCACGGCGCCCCAGAACGCTCCGGCCACCACCGCGACGACGAAACCGATGGCGATGACGCCCCATCCGGCGTCGGTGGTGCCGTATGTCGTGCCGGAGGCACCGGAGAGCGCCAGCATCACCTTCGCGGACACCACCGAGGCGAAGACCAGCGTCGAGCCGACCGACAGATCGATGCCGGCGGTGATGATCACGTAGGTCTGCCCGACGGCGAGGACGAGCAGGATCGCGGCGTCGACGGCAAGAGTGGAAAGATTGAATGTGGTGGCGAATTGGGCGGGCCGAAGCGCAGCGAAGACCACGACGAGAGCGATCAGCAGCAGGAAGATCCAGCCGCCGCCGACCAGGCGGGACCAGTCCGCCCAGCGTCGTTCGGTACCCGAATTGCGGTTTGTCACATCGGTTTTGGTCAGAGTGCTCATGCCGCCTCCGCGGTGCCACTTGTCATTGCGGTGACGAGCCGCTCGATCGTCGCATCCGCCCGGTCTATCATCGCTACCCGCCGACCGAGCCGCAGGACCTCGACCCGGTCCGCGACCTCGACGACCTGGGGCATGTTGTGACTGATGAGCACGACCGCGGTCCCGCTGTCGCGGACCGACTTGATGAGGTCTAGGACCCGCACGGTCTGCACCACGCCGAGTGCGGCGGCCGGTTCATCCATCAGGATCACCTTGCTCGCCCACATCGCCGCCCGAGCGATTGCGATGGACTGCCGCTGACCGCCCGACAGCGAGGCCACGGGTACATCGGGTGACCGCAGCTCGATGCCGAGTTTCGCGAATTGTTCGATGGCCACCCGCCGCATCGTGGCCCGATCGAGGAAACCGAGCCGGCCCAGCACCCCTTTGCGGAGCACCTCGCGGCCCAGGAACAGGTTTTGCGCGGCGGCAAGCTCGGGCGCCAGCGCCAGATCCTGGTAGACGGTTGCGATGCCACGCTCCTGTGCGGCGCCCGGCGTCGACAGTGAAACCGGCTCTCCGCCGACGAGTACTTCCCCCGAGTCCGGTGCGTCTGCACCGGAGAGGATTTTGACCAGCGTGGACTTGCCTGCGCCGTTGTCGCCAATCAGGGCGCAGATCTCGCCTGGGTAGACGGTGAAGTGCGCGTTGTCGAGGGCCTGCACATGGCCGAATCGGCGGCTGACGGACCGTGCTTCAAGTAGCGGTGTCGGGCTCATGCGGGCGCCTGCGCGGCGAGGCCGATGTTGTTGGCGAAGGCGAACCATTGCGCATAGCCCGCGTCCGTCAGTCGGTTCCAGTGGGCAAACGCCGCGTCGGCGTCCGGAAAGTGCCAGATCTCCACGGTGGACCAGTCGCTCCAACCGCGGACGTGGAAGGTGCCGGCGTATCTGCCTCCCGCGGAGACACTTTCGTCGCGAACCGCCGCGAACCGGGCGAGGTGTTCGTCGCGGACACCCTCGCCCAGCTCGTACCACGGGCTGCGGGCCCTGGCATAGTGAATCCACAGCACCTCGGCCATCAACGGACTCCTCCCAACAGTTCGGTGATCGGGCGCTTGCGGCCGACGTAGTGCCGCGATGTGGTGAACTTGAAGTCCGCGACGCGTTCGTGCTCGAGCATCGCCTCGTTCAGCTGTGCGGGATCGGACACCTCCCACACGCCGAGGTGGTGCCAACTGCTCGCCCAGTCGAGCCGGTGCCGTCCGGCGATGGTTACCCCGGCTCGCAGATCGGCGGCAAACGCGATATCGCAGTCCGCATCGTATTCACGGCGTTGGTCGGTTGTGGCCGCCTGCCACGCGTCGTTCCATTCCCATAGCGCCAGGAAACCCCACTCGTGCGGCGGAGGGGGGCTGGCTTCAGCTCCCGTAGCGGGAGCGAATTCCCTTGGACCGATCAACCATTCGGTACGGAACAGCCGGCCCCATCCGGCGGATTCCAAGGCCACCGACCCGGTGAGCGCGGAGGTCATATCCGGTGCATCGAACACACCGACGATGTCGACGTCATGGGCGAAGGCCGCATCGTAGGCGGTTGGTTCGGCCTGTCCTCCAGTCATTTCCGTGACCGACAGCTGCCAGCCCTGTGCCGACATTGCGGCGAGGGTGGCACCGATGCCGGAGACCGCGCCGGCGCGGTCACTGGCGCCGGCAACGCGGCGGCGAGCGAGAAATGCGACGCCGCACCGTGACTCGGTCGCTTGACTGAAGACGTCTGTCTCCGCAGTGAGTGGCTTCATTGCGCCCCTCGACTCGACGCGACCGCCTTCATCAACCGCTCGACACGCTCGGGGTCGACCGGATTCCACCAGTGGCCGTCATGCTTGAGCCATTGGCCGATGATGGCTCCGTCGGAGACGGAGAACAGCGCGGGCACCTGCTCGGGGTCGAGTCCGGAGCCGACGATGACCGGCAGCGTGGTGCCCGCGCGCACGCATTGGACTTCCTCGGGTTGGGTTGGTGAGCCGGTCCGTGTGCCGGTCGCGATGAGCACGTCGGCGTCGAACCACTCGGCGTCGCGGGCCTGCTCGTCGATGCTGCGGTCGGCGGTGATGGCGTGCGCCCCGAACTTGACGTGTACATCGGCGAAGATCCGCACGTCGGTGGCGGCGATCGCGCGGCGGTAGCGCATGGCCTTCGGTGCAGGCCCGTCGAGGAAGCCCTCGTTGGCTACGTATGCGTTCACCCACTGGTTTGCCCGAACCCATTGAGCACCACCGGCTTTCGCGACCGCCAATGCCGGCATCACACCGTTGGCCACGCAGGTGATGCCGATCGGTACGTCGACCGCGGCCCTGATCTCCAGGCAGGCCGCGGTCAGAGCCGCGACGGTCTCAGGACCGATGTCTTCTGGGCGCGAGAACGGTAGATCGCTCGCGTTCTCGACGATGATGCCGTCGATGCCGCCTTCGGCCAGTGTGCGGCCGTCACGGGCCCCGGCGGCGTAGATCTCGGCCATGGGCTCCCCGGAATAGCGGGGTGAGCCGGGCAGCGGGGGCAGGTGGATCACCCCGATGACCGGTTTCTGCTCGGTGAACAGATCCCGAAGTGCGTTCGGCTTCGGCGGTAGGACCTGTTGGACTGTCATGAATCACTTTCTCCTGAAGGGGTTTTGCCAACCACCGTGCGTTCGGACGTGGCGAGTGCGTGCCGGACGTCCGCGGGCGACGGGTAGGAGGCAGGGCCGCCGAGTCGACGGCAGCTCAAAGATGCGGCGGTGACCGCCTGGCGCAGGGCGTCGACGGGCTGGCGGCCGCTGCACAGTGCGGCGATGAAGGTACCGGCGAGACAGTCGCCGGCACCGGTGGTGTCGACAACCGGCTCGGTTGAGGTTGGCGCGTCGACGAGGACATCGTCGGCGGTAGAGCGCAGCCGGCCGCCCACGGCGCCCAATGTGTAGACCACCTGTGTCACGCCGGCAGCCAGGAGTGTGCCGGCGGGGTCACTGCCGAGCATGGCGGCCGCGCGGGAATTCACGAATACCGTGCTGGCGCCGTCCAGGCAGGGGCGCAGCGGGCCCAGCCCGTCGCGCAGCGTGGCGGGCTCCAAGTCCAGCGACCAATCGATGCCGCCTGTGCGGCACCGGCCGATGAGCGTGGTCGTCGCGGCCAGATCATAGGCGGCGGTGTGCAGCCAGGTGACGTCGGTCAGATCGATGTCCAGGCAGGCACGTTCGTCGGGGGCCAACGACACACCGGCCGCGAGTACCAACCGCGTTTTCGCCCTGGGCGTCCAACGTGATGAGCGCACGCGACGTGGTTCCCGGATGCTTCACCGCGTATGGCTCGATGCCACGCGCTTGCAGTCGGGACTGACAGATTTCGCCGGCCAGGTCGTCGCCGAAAGCCGCAAGCAGCGCTGCCCGCGCTCCAGCGAGGCGGCATGCAATGGCGGCGTTGGCGACGACACCGCCGACGTCCTCGACCAGTGCCGACGCGTGCACCTTCTCGTCGGGTTCGGGCATGTGGTCGACGACAACGGTGGTGTCGAGGCTGACGTCAC
>DASXJI010000286.1:0-4987 GCA_036497495.1 Mycobacterium sp. | reverse complement strand
GAACCCGTCGCTTTCGATCACCGCGCAGGCGGAGCGGGCGGCGTCGCTGTGGCCCAACAAGGGCCAGGTGGATCAGCGCCCGGCGCAGGGTGAGCCCTACAAGCGGCTCGCGCCGATACTGCCGGAGCATCCGGTCGTGCCCGCCGATGCGCCGGCGGCGTTGCGAAACCTGCCGACCGAACCGGTCAGTTCGGCAGGCTGACAGCCATCTCTACGCAAAGACCCACCCGCGGTGCTGTTGCCTGTCGTCGACATGCAGGTATGAATCTCGTTGTCCTTTCCTAATTTTGCGAGGAAGCGAGATTCCGTTGGTGTTGATCATTGCCCGTGTTTGCCACCGTGCGCCGTTGACGATCGGCGTGCTCGCCGTCGCGGCGGGCGCGCTGTCGGTGGCGTGTGGCTCGAACGGCACGACGGCGCCGACCAGTACGCCTACGACCACTAGCACCTCCACTCCGACGACGAGTGCGGCGGCTAGCGGTGGTGGTGGTCACCATGAGAGACATGAGTCTCCCGGGGGTGCCGCCCCGGCTGCCACGGTCACTGTGGATCCCAGCACTGTCACCAATACCGAGACAGACGTTCAGACCACGGTGCAGACCACGATCGCGACGGCGACCGAGACCGTCACTGCCACTCCGACATACCAACCGCGCGATCAATACCCGCGCAACGACAACCGGTCTCAATCCGGAGCCCAGCAGGGTCATTGACTTCGCTACCTCTGACGTAATCGACACGCGGCAGGCGAGCGGCGACGATCGAGCCATGCCAAGGATGCTGACCTCCGACCGCGTCGAGCTGTGCTTTACCGATGAGGGCGACGTGCCTTGCGTCGTCTTCACGCACTCGTGGGCGCTGAACTCAGACCAGTGGCACTATGTGGTCGCGGGTCTGCTCGACAAGGGCTACCGGTGCGTCACCTACGACCGGCGCGGCCACGGCCGCTCCGACAGACATCGCAGCGGCTGGAACATGGATCTACTCGCCGACGATCTGGCGCAGCTCCTCGATCATCTCGACGTGAATGACGTGACGCTGGTTGGACATTCGATGGGGTGCAGCGAAATCGTTCGGTACGTCACCCGGCATGGCAGCGGTCGGGTCGCGCGGGCGGTGTTCCTCGCGCCGATCCTGCCGCTGCTGATCAAGCTCGCCGACCACCCCGATGGGATTGACGCGGCCCATTTGGACGCATCTCTTGAGCTCCTCGGGCGTGACGTGCCGCAGTGGTGTTCGGACAACGCGCCGCCGTATTTCGGCGTGCAACCGAATGTGTCGGCCGGGATGGCCGAATGGACCAGCCGGCAGATCGTCGATACACCGGTCAAGACCCTGGTCGACACGATGAGAATGGGCGCCGAAACTGATTTCCGTGCCGAGCTACCGGCGTTCGACGTGCCCACCCTGCTGATGCATGGTGACGCCGATGCGTCGGCGCCGATCGAGATCACCGGCCGCAAAACCGCGGCGCTGCTGCCCCGCGCGACGTTGATCGAACTACCAGGGGCGGGGCACGGCCTCTACGTCACACACGCACCGCAGATCGTGGGCCAGATTTCGAAACCTGTCGGTTCGTGGGGTTAGCGCTGGCCATTAGCGGGCACCCTATCGTGCCGGCCGGCGGGCCGACGGGTCCCAATGCTGCGGAGGTCACACCATGCGGACGACGTACTACGAGGAATTGTCCTCGCTGTCCGCCCGGGTCGGCGAGATGTGCGGGCGGGCCGCCGATGCGATGGAGCACGCCACGCAGGCGCTGCTTGGGGCGGACCTTTCGGTGGCCGAGCAAGTCATCGCCGACCACGAGCACATCGTGGAGATGAGCAAGCGGACCGAGGCCAGTGCGCTCAAACTGCTCGCACTGCAGCAACCGGTCGCCGGTGACTTGAGGACCATTGTGGGCACGATCCACATCGGCGCCGATATCGAGCGGATGGGCGCCCTTGCCGTGCACGTCGCCAGCATCTCGCGGCTGCGGCATCCCGAGTGCGCGCTGCCCGACGATGTTCGCGACTGCTTCTCCAAAATGGGCACCACGGCAGTGCAACTGGCCAGGACGGCGCAGGAGGTGCTGAGTTCACGCGATCCTGACAAGGCGGCACGTTTGCGTGATCAGGATGACGCCGTCGACGCCGAACATCGCCATCTTTTCACTCTGCTGATCGATCAGAAATGGCAGGACGGGGTCTGTTCCGCGGTCGACGTCGCACTGCTGGGCCGCTTCTACGAACGGTTCGCCGACCACGCCGTCGAGATTGGTAAGCGGGTGGTATTCGAGGCCACCGGTGGCCTGCCCGGCCACAAGCAGATGGCCTAGGGATAGCCCGGCGTTTCTCGAAACCACCCAGCCAAAACATTGACTGCTCTATGGTTTTGCGGGTGGGCGTACTGGACGGCAAAGTCGCGATCGTCACCGGCACCAGCAGGGGCGTAGGCGTCGGCATCGCGCACGAACTGTTACGCGCGGGTGCCACGGTCATCGGCTGTTCGCGCTCGAGACTCGACGCGCTTCCCGGAACCGACTCCGAGCCGGACTGGGCAAACCGGTCGGTGCAAATGACTTGCGACCAAGGCGATTACTGCGCCATCGACGCGTTGGTATCGGAGGTGGCCGCCACCTACGGGCGCATCGACATCCTGGTCACAACGCCGGCGGCACGGTGCCTACCCCGAACGTCGAGGACGTGCCCGCGCTCGTTCAGCAGATTCAGGGTGCGCCGCGCAGCGACGACGACTTCGAGCGCACGGTGCTGTTTCACTCCTTCGCGATCCAGATGAATCTGATCAGCCCGCTGTGGTTCGCCATCCGGGTGTATCGGCAGATGCGCGAGCAGGACGGCACCGGATCGATCATCAACATCTCCAGCGGCGCAGGCCACCCCGCCGGTTCACCAACGCTCGTCTCCTACGGCGCCGCCAAGGCCGGTCTGAACCAGATGACCCGATCGCTGGCCGAGGAATGGGGTCCACGCGTGCGCGTCAACTGCCTCGCCCTCGGGCCGACCATGACCGGAAACTTCCGCAGCTTCGTGCTGCCCAAGGACGATCCGGACGGTGCCAACTACTTCCGCAACGTTCCACTGCGGCGCGCCGGAGAGCCCGCCGAAGTCGGCCGGGCATGCGTGTTCTTGTGCAGTGGTGCAGCCGATTTCATCAATGGCACCACCATCGAGATCGACGGCGGCATGCTGCCGGGCGTGCTGTACGAAGCCGGTCTGAAGACCATCACCGATCTGCTCTAGGGGACACCCGTGCGACGAGTCATCCAATTCTCCACCGGCAACGTGGGCCGGCATGCGCTACGCACCATCATCGACCGCCCCGACCTCGAACTGGTCGGCGTGCACGCAAACGGCGCGCAGAAGGTGGGCCGTGACGCCGCGGAGTTGTGTGGACTCACGACACCCAGTGGCGTGGTGGCCACCGACGATATCGACGCGCTGGTCGGCCTGCATGCCGACTGTGTGGTCTACACGTCGCAGGCCGAGACCCGCCCCGGCGACGCCATCGACGAGATATCCCGGTTCCTGGCCGATGGCACCAATGTCGTTGGAACCTCGATGGTCTGGCTGGTCGCGCCCGAGCAGGCCGACGACTGGTTGCGTGATCCGCTGGAAAGGGCATGCAAGGCAGGCGACGCCTCGCTGTACATCAACGGCATCGACCCCGGCTTCTCCGGCGACACGCTGGTGTACGCCGCGTTGAGCCTGTCGGCACGTGCCACGGCGATCACCGTGCAGGAGATCTTCGACTACGGCAGCTACGACGACGCCGAATTCACCGGTGTCAGCATGGGATTCGGTACCACACCCGACCACACACCGATCATGTTCCAGCCCGGCGTGCTGACATCCCTGTGGGGCGGCCAGGTCAGAAGCCTTGCCGACGGCCTCGGCGTCGAGCTCGACGACGTTCGCGAACGGCACGAAACCTGGGCGACGCCAGAACCGATCGAGTGCGCGATGATGACCGTCGCGCCGGGACGAGTGGCCGCCGTCCGGTTCGCGGTCGAGGGAGTACGTGCCGGAATGCCCGTCGTCACCATGGAACACGTCAACCGGCTCACTGACGTCGCGGGCCCCGACTGGCCGTATCCACCCGACGGGCGTCCCGGCGTGCACCGCGTCACCATCGCGGGCGACCCTGGTGTAGAGATCAACGCGCACGTCGGCCTCTCCGGCATCGATCACAACCAGGGCGGTGTGATTGCCACCGCGGCCCGCGCCGTCAACACGATCGAACCCGTGTGCGCCGCGCCCAGCGGCCTGCTCGCCGCGAGGGATCTCCCCGCCGCGCACATCCGCGGCGTGATGTGGTGACGCCATGGCACCCCTAGTCGCACCGCGACGGCCCGCCAACGGCAGTCAAGTGCGCGCCGACCGCACGCGCGCGCTGGTGATCGACGAGACGGTCCGGTGCATCCTCGAGGAGGGGTTCGGCGCCGCCAGCGCCAAGCACATCACCGAGCGGGCCGGCGTGACCTGGGGTGTGGTGCAGTACCATTTCGGCGACCGCGACGGACTGCTGATGGCCGTCGTAGACAAGGGCTTCGCCGAGCTGCTCGAGGTACTGCGCGAACTTCCGGTCGGCGCCGAAAACGTCGGCGACCGAACGAAATTCATCGTCAACGCGGCGTGGGAGGCGTTCTCCAGCCCGACCTCGATGGCGGCGCTCGAGATCCTGATCGCCACCCGCGCCATGCGCGACAGCGGTGCCAGCGAACACCTCGCCGCGCTCGGCACCACCTTCGCCAAGCTGGGCAAACACATCGGCGAAGGGCTGGACGCGCGGCACGCCGCGGCGATCGGCAACCTTATCTGGGCCACTCTGCGCGGTCTGGTGGTGGCTGCGCTGGTGGTTCCGGAACCGATGGACACAGGCCGCGAGCGGCGTGCGCTGGTGGAGATGATCACCCGCTACGTCGACGCCGTGACGGCGTGACGGCATGTCGAGGCTGTGGCGTCGATAGTTTGATAGCCCCGCG
>DASXJI010000285.1:0-6683 GCA_036497495.1 Mycobacterium sp. | reverse complement strand
GACAAGTTCAAAGTCATCAACGACGAGTTGGGTCACCATGCGGGCGACACGGTCTTGGAAGTCGCCTCGCAGCGACTCCGGGCGGCGCTAGGCCCGGATGATGTCGTCGGCCGGGTCGGCGGCGACGAGTTCGTGGCGCTGTTGGCGGCACCGATACAGCGTGTCAAAGTCAACGCCCTGGTCAGGCGGCTGCATACTGCGCTGCGCAAGCCGATCCGCATCCGCGCTGTGAGCGATTGCGCACCGGCGAGGCGCGTCAGCATCGGTGCCAGCATCGGTGTCGTCGCCGTGCACTCCGACGAGCAGCGCTGCGCCGCGGAAATCCTGCGTGCCGCCGACGCCGCGATGTACCAGGCCAAGACGACTGGTGGGACGACCTGCCACTACAGCGAAATCGCTTCTGCGCCACCGCGCCGCGGGCAGCCCCCCCGGCGTGCCGTTTAGCCGGTTCGGACCTGAACGGCTGCTAGCCGCTCGGTCGGTGGGTGTCGCTGTGCAGATACCCGAGGATCGCGGCCAATCGCTCCCGCGCCCGCGCGCACCGACTCTTGACGGTGCCCTCGGCGACCCCGAGCAGTTGTGCGGTGTCGGCGACCGAATAGCCGTGCATGTCAACGGCAACCACCGCGGCGCGCTGCTCGACCGGCAGTCGCATCAGTGCCCGCTGCACCGCGATCGCCGTGTCGACCTGCGCGGTCCGATCCGGCACCGGATAGCGGTCGTCGAGGACAGTGGTCGGGTGAGCCTTGTTGCGGCGCAACCGATCCAGGCAAGCATTGACGACGATGCGGTGCAGCCAACTGCTGACCGCGGCATGGTGCCGAAACGATGCGGCGCCGCGGTGCGCCGAGACCATCGCCTCCTGCAGGGCGTCCTCGGCGTCCTCGGCGCTGCGGCTGGTCAGCCGGGCGACCCGGTGCAGTTGCCGGTGGTGGCGGAGGAACAGCTCCTCGAAGGCATAGCGATCGCCCGCGACGTGAGCCGCCAACAGTTCGGCGTCGCTACGTTGTCCGGGACGTTGCTGCCGAACCTGCGTGGAGCCCACGGCCGGACAGTAACCAATGACCCGGTGCCCGGCACTTCACTCGACGGGGCCTGTCAGGACTTGGCCTGAACCGTGACCTCGGAGAGTCCGGTGCGGCTGGCGCCGTCCGTGGTGCCCATCGTCGGAATCCACACCAGCACATACGACGTCGGCGACGACGCGTTGACCGGAATGGTGTTGTGGCCCGGGTGCACCGAGACCGGCTGCGTCAGCGCGGTGGTGTCCTCGAGCCGGCTGGGTGTCGCCGTCGCCGACGAGCGGATCTGGAGCTTGGTCCCGGTGCTCGGGACGTCGACATTGACCGCACCCACCACGGTGGGTTGTGGTAGCTGCAGCAGCAGGCCGATACCGTTCTTGAAACCGGGGAACGGAACCGCGTCGTGGTAGGTGTCGGTGTCCCACGACGTGCCCGGGTTGCCGTCGATCGCCTGTCCGGCCTGCCCGGGGTTGTCGGCCTCGCCACCGGGGGAGAACACGGTGGCCTTCACCGGCTTGACGATGCTGCCTGCCGCCGCGCCGGCGGTGGAGCTGGTCGAGGGGCCGTTGAGGCCGAGCTGGTCTTTGTCGAGACCGCCGACGTCCCCGAACATCCGGGTGATTACCGAGGCCAAGATCAGCAGCGCGACCAGGAGCACCGCCGCGCCGGCGCTAACCCAGATCGTGATGGCGCGTCGCCGGCGGGCGCGGGCGTGCGCCTCGTCCACGTCGGGTGTGCGGGCTCGCCCCGGACGCGGGGGCGCCGGTGCAGGAGCGGCATCGCTGATGGGGGCGAGCAGCTCGGTACGGTCGGCCACCACCGTCGCCTGCTGAAGCAGATTCAAAAGCGTTGCTGCACTACGTATGCCACCATCGCCCTGCAACGAGTGGGCGGCCGCCGCGGAAATCTGGAACGGGATATCTCCGTCGATGGCGCTGGGCTCTAGTGGTTGGCCGGCGGAATCCCGCGGTGCCTGCGCCATCCCGCTGGGTGCTCCGGATTCGGGCAGCGGCCACCGGTTGACCAGCAGCGCATACAGCGCGGCGCCGATGCCGCGGATGTCGTCGTCGGGGCTGATGTCCGGCATCGTCGCCGGGAAGGCCAGTACGACGTCGCCTTCGATGCTGACCCGCACCCGGCTGGGATGGTCGATCGACAACGCGACGCCGGCGTGGTGGGCGGCCTCGGCCGCGGCGGCCAGGGTTTGCATCGCGCGCGAGGCGCCCGCGGCCGATGGCGAGGTGTCGGCCACCTCCTGCAGCGAACCACCCCGTACCCATTCAGTGACCACCAGGCCGCCGCGGCCGGTGTGGACGACGTCCAGGATTCGGGCGATGCCGATCTTGTCGATGCGGCTCAGCCGCATAGTGCGAGTCAGGATCTCGCGGAGTTGCCCGTCGGGCAGCGTTGCGTCAGGATCGACGAAAGTCAGCGCCACCTGCCGATTCAGCGCGGTGTCGAGTGCCTGCCAAAACTGGGTGTGCGGCGCTCCGCCATGGAAGACCAGCAGCCGGTAGCGACCGCGGGCGATGCTGGCACCGGGGACCAGCTGCTGTGCGTCTGACGGCGCAGCCGGGTCGGAGCTCGGCGCATCGAATTCGATCGGGTCGCTGGTTCCGAACGCGGTGGTCTCGAGATCGGGGTCGGACGATTCGCCGTTGGACGGCGCGGAGGCCTCCGGCGCCGCGACGGTGCCGATGTGGAGATCGGTGGGGACGTCGGGCTGGAAATCGTCGGCCGCGGAGGACGATGCGGAGGCCGTGACAGCTTTGCCTGAGGCGCTGTCCGATGGTCCGTCAGTCATCTCCGGTCCTCTCTCCGTCCCCTCCCCGGTCGGTCGCTCCGGATGCCCGCGCTGGATCGGTTCCCCTCCCGGATACCCCGCCCGTGCTGACGAATTCCTGTGCTCAGGGTACGTGACGATACCGGAGCGCAACAGTTGATCACCGCCTTCGGATTGGGGGGCAACGACGCGGGCTGACCTGCTCGAAGGGGGCGCCGGGGCGCCGACGGGAGGCACTTGGGCGGGTGCCGGCGGTGCGGCTTTTCCGCGGGCCGGTGTCGCGCCGATCCAGCCGCGGAACACCGCCAGCGCCGCGACGGCCTCGGGCACCTGCGCGCGCACCATGACCACCGCCACGATCGGCACCATGATCACCGCGAGTGCGAACAGTCGCAGCAATGAGCCGGCGCCGCCACCGTAGGCGGTGAGCCGCTCCAAGCCCGTCAGTACGTCCACCAGGTATGCGACCAGACCTGCCAGCAGCGACGCGGTGGCTGCGACCAGGATGGTCCGCACCTCCGCGACGCCGAGCAGGCGACCGCCACGGGGCCGCAGCGCGTTGCGGAGCAAGAAGTAGCCGGCGATCGCACCGGCCACGAATCCCACGCCGTTGGCCAACCCGAGGTAGCCCGCGACGAGGTCAGGGTTGTCAGTGAGGTGCGGCGCGACCAGCGAACCGGCGATCTTGACGACCGTGATGACCACGATGATCGCGATCGGTATCCACGGCTGCTGGCGGGCGTAGAAGACCCGCAGTTGCAACAGCACGACGGCGTAGGGGAGCAGCGTGAACGCCGACATCGCGATCGCCGCACCCAGGTGGCCGGCGTCGACACCGCCGAAGTGTCCATAAGCGAACAGCGCGCTGCCCATCGCCGACCCGCCGACGGTCATGAACGCGACGGTCGGGATCAGCACGATCATCGTCAGCCGGGTGGCCAGCGAGAGGTCGGCGAGCACCGCGTCGGTGTCGTCGGCGGCGGCGTTGCGGCTCAGTCGCGGCATGACCACCGTCAGCACGGTGACGCCGATCATCCCGTAGGGCAGCATCAACACCAGCCAGGTGTAGTTGTAGATGGCCGGGCCGGAAGCGGCTGCGGTGCTGGCGATTTGGTTGGCGACGATCAGACCGATCTGGCTGATCAGCACGTAGAGCACCATCGCGGCGGCCATCGCGCCGAACTGCTTGAGCCGGTCGTCGATTCCCCACAGCGGGCGAAGGCTGATGCGCCGGCGCCGGATGGCGACTAGGAGTACCGCCGTCTGCGCGAACACCCCCAACGTGGTGCCGATGCCCAGCACCAGCAGCTTGGCGTTGCCCATCTGCACCGGGTCGACCGACAGTTGGCCCGGTGCGGCCAGGTAGGCGCCCAGTGTGCCGATCGCGACGACGTTGTTGACCACCGGCGCCCAGGCCGGCGGCCCGAACACGTTGCGGGTGTTGAGGATTGCCATGAACACCGAGGACAGGCCGTAGAAGATCACCTGCGGTAGCAGCAGGTAGGCGAATGCGATGGTCAGCGGTTCGTTCACCTGCGGGCTGCGACCCAGCATCAGCTGCACCAGCAGGGGCGCCGCGGCGACCGACAGCAGCGTGGTGCCCAACAGCACGGTGGTGGCCAGGGTCACCAGGCGCCGCACGAACGCGGTCCCGCCATCGGCGTCGTCCTTCTCGGCGCGCGCCAGCACCGGCACGAAGATCGCGGTGAACGTCGCCTCCAGCACCAGCGCGGCGACCAGGTTCGGCAGCTGGTTGGCCACCGAGAACGCGCTGGACAGCGCCGCACCCAGGATCGCGGCCAACAGCACGATCCTGGCGAAGCCGGTGACCCGGCTGACCAGGGTGGCCAGCGCCATCCCCCACGACCGCGACACCAGCGCGGCGTCGGAGAGCTCAGGGCGGGGTTGCGGCGAGGCGCTCTGCGACGGCACGTGGCCGGTCGGCGGCAGCGGGCCGGTCGGCGGTCCCGGGCTGCGCTGACGTAGCGGGGCCGGAGGCCGCGGCGGTGGTTGTGCCGGTGGCGGCACGCGCCGCCCGGCGGGGCTCATGCGCTCTGCTCTTCGTCGACGTGATAGTCGGCGTCGGCCGGGTCCGGCCGGTCGAGGTCGGCGCGGTCCGGCTGGCCGCGGAAGCGATGCCACAGCCGCCGTCCCGCCAGCGCCACCAGCACCGCGGCCGCGCTCATCGTGATCAGGAACAGCACCTTGCCGTAGGCGTTGGAGTGCACCGACATCCGGACCGGCTCGCCGAGCGGCACACCGGCGGGGGTGTGCAGGGCGACGTCGATCGCGACGCGCTGGGTGAAGTTGACTTCGATCGGCACCCGCAGCGGCAGGTAGCCCGGTGGCAGCTCGATTTCGCCGAGATCGGTGACCTGCATCCCGGGCGGCACGTCGAGGTGCAGGCGCACCCGGATCGGGACGGCCAGCCCGTTGTGCAGGGCGAGCGGTAGTGGGCTGTGCTCGGTGGCCAAGGTGTAGTTGCCGGTCGGGGTGACGATCGTGACCGCGCCGAACAAATCGGCGATCGCGCTGTGGACGACGTTCAACCGCTGCTGAGCGAGCCCGTTGCGGGTGTCGGGCCGTTCGGCCTGGCTGATCGCGCGCAGCATGTCCTCGCGCAGTGGCGCGGTGTAGCTCACGCCGGTCAGCCCGCTGCGGGCGTCGGTGGTCAGAGCGATGGTCAGGCCTGCCAGTCTGCCCACCTCACCGGAGATCTCGCCGATGACGGCGTCGCTGAACCGGCCCCGCCCGCCGGCGTCGGGGTCGGGCTGCGGCGTTCCGTTGACCGGTGGGATGGCCGCCGCTTCGGCGATCAGCGCGGGCAGCGGTCGCGGAACCGCCAGGCCAGACCGGATCGCGGTCGCCAGCGCGGTCATGATGGCGCCGGCGTCGTCGGAACGCAGCTTCCAGTTGGTCGGCGGCACCAGAATCTGGGCGCGCGGATTGACCCGGGGCTGCAGGTCACGCCACAGCATCGAACCGAGCGCGTCCTGACGGCGGGCGATGCCGGAGTCGTGCTGGAACCGGATCGCCAGGGTGGAGTCCAGATAGCTGGGCGCGAACGGCTCGGTGCCGGTCGCCGCCAGCGCGGCGCCGACGGCGGGGTCAAACGGCGCCATCACCACCTGCGGCGACAGCCGCCGTGGTGCGGTGTCTGCGGTCTGCGGTACCGGCGCACTGGAGTCGCCCGCGAAGGAGTCCGCGGCGGCGATCACCACCGTGTTGCCGTTGGCGCTCAACAGGTCCACGCTCTTGCGGGTCAGCGAGCCGTCGGGGATCAGGGTGGCGCCGCGGACCGCGGCAACGCCCAGGATCTGGTCGACGACGTCCCCGGCACCGCTGGTGGCGGTCGCGCTGAGGGCGGGGTCGCCGATGCGCTGCACGGCGTCGAGGTCGGCCTGGGCGTAGGGAAGAGGCGCGACGCACATCCGGTGGGCCAGTGCGCGCGCCCGGTTCAGCCAGGTCGCCGCCGCGGCCTGGCCGGCGCCTGGATGCGTCGGCGTGCCGGGTTGCTGGGCGGGCCCGTCGGGCGAGTTGGAGACGACGTAGCCGGCGGTCATCGCGTTGACGGTGACCAGCAGGTCCGGGTCGACGGCGAGGCACACCGACCGGCTGACGGCGCCGTCGGGGTCGACCTCGTGGCTGGTGGCGAACTCGGCGGCGGCCAGTAGGACGTCCAACCGGCCGCCGGTGGACAGCGACGTGGCCAGCTCGTCGTCGACCAGCCGGACCGGGATGGTGCCGCCCGGCACGCCGGGCGCCAGCCGGGGCCGGTCGGCCAGCGGCCACAACATGGTGACCGGTACGGGTTTGGAGGTATCGGGTGCGACGACGGAGCTCAGCGGGTCGCCGGAGCTGTCGAGTGGGTCGGCCGG
>DASXJI010000284.1:0-17498 GCA_036497495.1 Mycobacterium sp. | reverse complement strand
GGTCTGACAGTTGCGCAAGCTTAAATCACAGATGCGCATCTTGTACTGAGAAAAACCAAAGAGACATTCAGCTTGAGACAATTTTTTAGACGCCCATACAGGAAGTTCCCAGGAAAGGTGGGCGTTTTAGGAAAACGATCGACACACCACCACACTGTTAGACGCAGGTCAATATCCTCGCCGACGCACACGGACTTGTCATATCCGGTGCCTGGTGCGGTGGGGCCGGGTCGTCCATCCGAGCGCAGCCCGGCCCTGTCCCCGGTTAACGTCTGGCCAACTCGGGTTGACTGTAAATGCTTTGCTGGCTTGATCATTGGTCCGAACCACTCGGTGCGCTCCCAGCGAATACCGGCGGCGTAGGCCGCTCCGGCGGATGTGCGCGACGACGGGTGCCGCGCGACCGGCAAGGCCGGGCCGCCGCCGCAGAATGAACCCCCGTACGCAACCTTTACGCCACCCCCAGGAAAGGTCGCCGGGTGGGGCGATCAACCATTGTGCGGATATCGGTCATGGCAAATATATCGACCGGTTTGTGGCGTGCACTTCGCGCATCATGATCAAAATCTCGGGCGGGTCACAAAGCTGAGAAAATACTGATGAAATACTTTGCGAAAGCCTCCGCCACCCCGTCGATTGTCGCCGAGGTGGCGAACCGGGACCGTCGATGTTATGCAGCGTCGGTGAGCCAACTGCTGTTCTCCTACGGGACGCTGCGTCAGCGTGACGTCCAACTTGCCACATTCGATCGGGAATTACAGGGCTACGTCGACGCGATCATCGGCTACGACCTGGACTATGTCACGATCACTGATCCGCACGTCATCGCCACCAGCGGCAGCGACCGGCATCCGATTCTGCGTCCGACCGACCGCCCGGGCGCACACGTCGACGGCACGGTCTTCACCATAAGCGACGCCGAGCTGGCCGCGGCCGACGAGTACGAGGTCGACGACTACCGGCGGATTTCAGTGCCCCTGCGGTCGGGCCCGCGAGCCTGGGTCTACGTATTCGCCGGATAGCGTTCACCGCCCCGGCGGAAGGTATGAAAGAGGCATGGTCGAAGAGGCAGAATCGTCAGCCGACGAGGCCCCTCCATCAGGCATCACCCGCCGACGGCTTCTGACAACCGGCGCGGCTACCACCCTCGTCGGTGCGGGACTCGGCGCCGGCGGCGTTGCCCTGCTCGGCTCACCCGGTCACGGGCCGGGTTTGTGGACTCAGCCGAACCAGAGCGGTGCGCAGCCGGTGGGCGGCCTGCATCTGCAGTTCGGCAAGGATGCCTCCACCGAAGTCGTCGTCTCGTGGCACACCACTGATCCGGTAAACAATCCGCGGGTCATGATGGGCACCCCGACCGCCGGCTTCGGCCGCACCGTGCAAGCCGAAACGCGCACCTACCGTGACGCGAAGTCGAACACCGAGGTCCGAGTCCATCACGCGCGGCTCGACAACCTGGCGCCCGACGCCGACTACGTCTACGCCGCGGTTCATGACGGCACCAACCCTGAAGTGGGGACCGTCAGGACCGCTCCGTCCGGGCGGAAACCGTTGCGCTTCACCAGTTTCGGAGACCAGGCCATCCCGACGCAGGGCCAATTCACAAACCCTATCTACGGCATCCACAACCTTGGCTCCCCGGCGGCCGGAGATATCACGACCGCGATCGAACGTCTCGCTCCGCTGTTCAACCTCGTCAACGGTGACCTGTGCTACGCGAACCTCGCCAATGACCGCATTCGCACCTGGTCGGACTGGTTCGACAACAACACGCGCTCGGCCCGCTACCGGCCGTGGATGCCGGCGGCGGGCAACCACGAGAACGAATTAGGCAACGGGCCAGTCGGTTACGCCGCCTACCAGACCTACTTCGCCTTGCCCGACTCTGGATCCGACCCAGCGGTCCGTGGGCTGTGGTATTCGTTCACCGCCGGGTCGGTGCGGGTGATCAGCCTCAACAACGACGACATCTGCTTCCAGGATGGCGGCAACTTCTACGTGCACGGCTACTCGGGCGGCGCGCAGAAGCGCTGGCTGGAAACCGAACTCGCCGATGCACGAGCAGATCCGCGAGTCGACTGGCTGGTGGTGTGTATGCACCAGACCGCCGTTTCCACCGGAGATCGCACCAACGGCGCCGACCTGGGTATCCGCCAGGAGTGGCTACCGCTGTTCGACCGCCACCAGGTCGACCTGGTGGTGTGCGGCCACGAGCATCACTACGAACGCTCGCATCCGGTGCGGGGAACGCTGGACAGCGAAACCAGAATGCCGATACCCGTCGAAACCCGTGCGGGGATCATCGACACCAGCAAGGGCACCGTGCACCTCGTCATCGGCGGTGGCGGCACCTCGACACCGTCGAACACCCTGTTCTTCCCGCAGCCCAGGTGCCGGGTATTGACCGGTGTCGGGCCGTTCGATCCGGCGATCCGGCGCAAGGCGCCGATTTACTTCGTCGAGGAAGCGCCGTGGTCGGCGTTCAGGGATAGCCAAAACCCTTACGGTTTCGTCGCTTTCGACGTCGACCCCGGTCCCCCGGGCGGCAAGACGTCGATCAAGGCGACGCATTACGCCGTCGACGGCCCGTACGGCGCGATCAAGGTGGTGGAGGAATTCACGCTCACTCGGCCTCGCGGCGGCTGAACTTTTCCTACCCTGAGGCGATGACCGCTACCGATCTTCCGCTGGCCGGAAAAGTCGCCTACGTGACGGGCGCTGCCCGCGGCCAGGGTCGGTCGCACTGCGTCAGGCTGGCCAGGGCCGGCGCCGAGATCGTCGCCATCGACGCCTGCGGCCCGGTGACCGCGCACAACGGCTATCCGCCGGCGCGTCCGGAAGACCTCACCGAAACGGTGAACCTGGTCGAGGGTGAGGGCCGCAAGGTTCTGGCCTCGGAGGTCGACGTGCGCGACGCGGCGGGCCAGCAGCGGGTCGTCGGCGATGCCATCGAACAGTTCGGCCGCCTGGACATCGTCGTGGCCAACGCCGGCGTGCTGAATTGGGGCCGGCTGTGGGAGATTTCGGCCGAGCAGTGGCAGGACACCCTCGACATCAATCTGACCGGGCTGTGGAACACGATCAAAGCGGTGGTGCCACCGATGATCGCGGCCGGCAACGGCGGATCGATCATCGCCATCAGTTCGGCGGCGGGCATCAAGGCCGTTCCCGGCTGCGGTCATTACTGCGCCAGCAAGTTCGGCGTAGTCGGGCTGACCAACTCCCTGGCCGTCGAGCTCGGAGAGTTCGGCATCCGGGTCAACTCCGTGCACCCGTACGGCACCGATACGCCGATGGGCAACGACGTCTCGATGTACCAGGTGTTCCAGGACCACCCGGGCTACATTCACAGCTTCTCCCCGGGCGCGCTCCCGACCGAAGCACTGGCCGCCCCAGACCTCGTCTCCGACATCGTGGTGTGGCTGGCCGGCGACGCCTCGTCACTGATCACGGCGGCTCAAATTCCCGCCGACAAGGGTTATTTGAAGATCTGAGCACGACCTCCGGCGGGCCCGCTCCGCTCGTCGGCCGTACTGGTAATGTCATTACCGGTTTACGTTAATGGAACTCTCGGAAGGTGCCATATGACGGAATCGGTGCCAGAGTTCGCCGAGCGGGCCCGCGCGTGGCTGGCCGAGAACATGCCGCGCATCGCCGACCCGGACAATCCGCCATACGCCGACCGCGGCGACGAGGACTCCTGGAAGCACGTCCGCCGGTTACAGCGACGGCTCTACGACGGCGGCTTCGCCGGAATCTGCTTTCCCACCGAGTACGGCGGGCTCGGACTGGACATCGCCTATCAGAAGGCGTTTGACGATGTAAGCGCCTGCTACGAGCTGCCGCTGATCCTCAATGTGCCGACCTTCACCATCTGCTGCCCGACGATCCTCGACACCGGCAGCGAACAGCAGAAGCACCAACATATTTCGGCGGCTCTGCGCGGCGACGAGGTGCTCGTGCAGCTGCTGTCCGAGCCCAGCGGCGGCTCGGACTTGGCCGGCGTGATCACCCGCGCCGAGCGGCGCGGCGACAAATGGATCATCAACGGCGCCAAGACGTGGAGCACCGGGGCGTTCGCCGCCGACTACGGGTTGCTGCTGGCCAGAACCAACTGGAACGTGCCCAAACATGAAGGCCTGACGATGTTCCTGGCCCGCCTGGACAGCCCGGGCATCACAATGCGCCGGATCAAACAGGTCAACCGGTCGAGCGAGTTCTGCGAGGAGTTTTTCGACGACCTCGAACTCAGCGACGATGACGTGGTCGGCGAGGTGGACAAGGGCTGGGAGGTCGCGACGCGCCAACTCCACCACGAGCGACGCGCCGTCGGCGGCGGCTCGGAATTCGCCAGCGGTAGCGGAGCCGAGAATAACCAGGAACAACCGCACGATTATCACGCGATGCTGCGCGCCGCCGGGCTCACCGACAACGAGCGTGCCCGCGGGCTGGCCGGCCGGGCCCTGACGCACCGCGCGGTGTGGGAGCAGCTGATCGACCACGTCTACCACGGCGTGCTGGACGGATCCCTCCCGCCGACGGGCGGCACGCTGATCCGGCTCTTTCAGGCCGAGGAAGTGGCGCTCGAGATCGATACGGCGCTAGCGATCACCGGTAGTGCGGGCGTTGTGGACGGACCCGCCGAGTTGATGTTCGTCGGCGAACGCTATCTGTCCCGACAAACGGCTGCGCTCGGCGGCGGTACAACTGAGATGGCGCGCAACGTGATCGGCGAACGGATACTGGGATTTCCGCGTGAGCATGCCGCCGACCGCGGGGTCCCGTTCAACCAGGTCAAGCACAGCCGAACCTGACCCGAGCATCGATGCTGAACTAGGAGAACAGTTCAGGGTGCTCGGCAACGTAATGACCTACCGTTGATGCCGGTTGTCCGGTGATCCTTTCGACATCATCGGTGGCGCGGTCGTATCGTCCGGCGCGGTGTAACAGTGCCATCGTGATGAGATGCTGTTCGACGTGTTCGGGTAGGCCTAGCGGCTTCACGACTTCTTGGACCCAGGTTTCGTGTGGAATGTCGGTGCCGCGAATCGGCCGGCCCAATCCCAGCGTGTATTCGACGGCCAGTCCATCGATGTCGAGGCTTGCCGGACCGGTCAATTCGTATATCTCACCGATACGGTGGCCGGGATCTTCGAGCACTACGGCAACGGTACGGGCGACGTCGCTGGTGGCGATCGGTGAAGTTCTCGACTCTCCGAAAGGAAGGACCAACAGGTTCTGCTCCCGCAGCGATGGGGCGGCGAACCACGTGAAGAGCGGATTGTCCAGGAACACCGTCGGCCTGATGTGCACGACCGGCACACCCGACCAGTTCATCACGTGCTCGGCGAGGTAATGAAGCCGATGCTGGTGCGACTCCCCCACGCTAACCAAGGTCATCTGCGAAACGGTCATTTGAGACATGTTGGCGATTACTTCAAGGTGGCCGTATTCCCTTGCAGCATCGCAGATTATCGCAGTTGCCTTGAGGTAGTCCGGTGAAACACCCATCGAAAAGAACATCCGATGGACGCCTGCCATCGCGTCGACCACGTCTGCCGGATCGGTCAAGTCCCCGACGACGACTTCGGCGCCGAGTTCGCGCAGCGGATCCGTTCGGGCGTCGTCGTGGTGAACCAACGCGCGCACCCGGTGCCCGCCTGCTCGCAACAGCTCAATCACCTGTCGGCTGACACCACCGACGCCGCCGCCGGCGCCGGTGACCAGGTACAAGGGCGTACTCATGCTCGCTCCTTAACGGTGTGCCTTCGCAATGCTTCGCATAAGAAGTGCCGTCTAGCGGCCGAGGCGTGAAAGGACTTCGCCGACAACGGAATCAGTCGCCAGGTCGACCTGCTCCCCCGTGGTCAGGTCCTTGACCCCAATCGTTCCCGCGTCGATGTCGCGGTCGCCGGCCACCAATGCGACCCGGGCACCGGATCTGTCGGCGGCACGCATCGCGGCCTTGAGGCCGCGATCACCGTAAGACAGGTCCACCCGCAGACCGGCCGCGCGCAACTGCCCGGCCAGTACCGCCAGCCGTAGTTTGGCCTGTTCGCCCAGCGGCGCCCCGAACACCTCGCATCGGGCAGTCTGCCCGACGTCTTTACCTTCGGCTTGCAACGCGAGCAGCGTCCGGTCGACACCGAGACCGAATCCGATGCCCGAAAGGTCTTGTCCGCCAAGCTGACGCATCAGACCGTCGTAGCGTCCGCCGCCGCCGATCCCGGACTGGGCGCCCAGCCCGTCGTGCACGAATTCGAAAGTGGTCTTGGTGTAGTAGTCCAGCCCACGCACCATCCGCGGGTTGATGACATAGGGCACGCCCAGTCCGTCCAGGTGGGCCAGCACGGTCTCGAAATGCTGCTTGGCCGCGTCGGAAAGGTGATCGAGCATCACCGGGGCGTCGGCCGTCATCGCCTTGACATCCGGCCGCTTGTCGTCGAGCACGCGCAGCGGGTTGATCTCGGCGCGCTTTCGCGTTTCCTCGTCAAGGTCGAGCTGAAACAGGAAGTCCTGTAACAGTTCCCGATACTGCGGTCGGCTGGTGTCATCGCCCAGCGAGGTGATCTCCAGCCGGAAACCATCGAGGCCGAGCGAGCGGAAACCGGCGTCGGCGACCGCGATGACCTCGGCGTCCAGCGCGGGATCGTCGACGCCGATGGCCTCGACGCCGACCTGCTGCAGTTGGCGGTAGCGGCCGGCCTGGGGACGCTCGTAGCGAAAGAACGGGCCCGCGTAACACAGCTTGACGGGCAGCGCGCCGCGGTCCAGACCATGCTCGATCACCGCGCGAACGACCCCGGCGGTGCCCTCGGGCCGAAGCGTCACCGAGCGGTCACCACGGTCGGCGAAGGTGTACATCTCCTTGGACACCACGTCGGTGGACTCGCCCACGCCACGGGCGAACAGCGCCGTGTCCTCGAAGATCGGCAGTTCGATGTCGCGGTATCCGGCCCGGCGAGCGGCGTCCAGCAGCGCCGCGCGGACGGCGACGAACCGCGCCGAATCCGGCGGGACGTAGTCCGGGATGCCCTTCGGGCCCGAAAACGAAGAAAACTGGCTCACGGGCTGAGGCCCTCGATGTAGGGATTGAACTGCCGTTCGGCGCCGATGGTGGTCGAGTTGCCGTGCCCGGGCAGCACCACCGTCTTGTCGTCGAGCACCAAGAGCTTGTCGACAATCGAGCGAAGCAGGTCGCGGCCGCTGCCGCCGAACAGATCGGTGCGGCCCACCGAGCGCTCGAACAGCGTGTCGCCGGTCAACACCAGATCCTTGTCGCCGGCTACCCGGAACACCACCGAACCGCGGGTGTGGCCCGGCGTGTGGTCGACGGTGACGCTGATTCCGGCCAGGTCGATCTTGTCACCGTCCCGATCCAGTTCGACCACCTGCTTGGGCTCGCGGAAGATCGCGGCAAACAGCAACTGACCCAGCTTCGGCCCGAAGTCCTTGATCGGATCGGTCAGCATGAACCGGTCCTCGGGATGGATGTAGGCGGGGCACCCGTAGGTGTCGGCCACTTTCTGCGCCGACCAGATGTGGTCGATGTGGCCGTGGGTGAGCAGCACAGCCGCCGGCGTCAGCCGATTCTTGTCCAGGACGCGGCGCAGCTGGCCCATCGCGCGCTGGCCTGGGTCGACGACGATGGCGTCGGCTCCGGGGTGCGGCGCCAGCACGTAGCAGTTGCACTGCAGCAACCCGGCGGGAAATCCGGTGATCAACACGAACTCCAGTTTCCCATCCGAACGATCGCGGACGGGTCGCGCCACCCGTATTGAGCCTGAGCTGGCACACTCGTCGTGACCAAGCCCGCGACCATGGAGGGATATCGGCGGTGCCGACCAACGAACAGCGACGTGCGAATGCCAAGCGCAAACTGGAGCGCCAGCTGGAACGCCGAGCCCAGCAGGCTCGTCGTCGCCGGAGTCTGGCCATCGTCGGAGGGTCGGTCGCGGCGGCGGTCGTCGTCGCCGCAATCGTGGTCACCGTCGTCTCGACCAACAAGGACCACAACAACAAGCACGCATCGGCCGCCGGCAGCTCGTCGACCACCGCCACGCCGGGCCCAGTGTCGGGGCCGCCGTTGCCGGCCTTCAGGCCAACCGCCGATCTGGGCGCCAACTGCCAATACCCGCCGTCGCCCGAGCCGGCCGCCAAGCAGGTGAACCCACCAAGGCAAGGCAAGGTGCCCACCGATCCGGCACAAGTCAGCGTCAGCATGGTCACCAATCAGGGCCATATCGGCCTGCTACTTGCGAACAACGAATCACCTTGCACCGTCAACAGTTTCGCCAGTCTTGCGCAACAGAAATTCTTCGACGGCAGCAAATGCCACCGGCTCACCACCGGGGACTCATCGTCGATCCTGCAGTGTGGTGACCCGAGCGCCGACGGCACAGGCGGCCCGGGTTACCAGTTCCCCAACGAGTACCCGACCGACCAGTACAAGCCGGGCGACCCGGCAGCCCGTGAACCGGTGATCTATCCGCGGGGCACCTTGGCGATGGCCAACAGCGGTCCGAACACCAACGGCAGCCAGTTCTTTCTGGTGTACAAGGACACGTTGCTGCCGCCCGAATACACCATCTTCGGCAAGATCCAGCCGGACGGCCTGGCCACCCTGGACAAAATCGCCAAGGGCGGCGTCGCCGGTGGCGGCGCGGACGGCCCGCCCGCCATCGGAGTCACCATCACCTCGGCACAACTGGACTTATGACCATGAAACTCATGCGAATTGCCGCCATGCTCGGGATGCTCGCGTTCGCGGTCACGGCCACGTCCTGCACCCACCACAAATCCGGTGACACCGCCGCCACGATGTCATCCAGCGCCGCGGCGACCTCCACTCGTGCCCCCCTTCCTCCGGTGACTGGCCCGCGTCTGCCGCCCTTCTTCCCATCCCCCGCGGTGGGGGCCAACTGTCAATACCCACGGTCCACCGACCCGGCTGCCAAAGCGGCGCCGGCGCCGGTCCCCGGCAAGGCGTCGGCCGATCCCGCGCAGGTCGGGCTGACCGTCGTCACCGACCGCGGCCGGATCGGCCTTCAACTGGCCAACAACGAATCACCCTGCACCGTCAACAGTTTCGTCACCCTGGCCCAGGGGGCGTACTTCGACAACACCGAATGCCACCGGCTGACCACGTCACGTACCTTGTCGGTGTTGCAGTGCGGCGACCCCAAGGGCGACGGCACCGGCGGACCGGGCTATCAGTTCGCCGACGAGTACCCGACGGATCAGTATCCGGCCGGCGAGCCGGCGCTCAAGCAGCCCGTCGTATATCCCAGGGGCACACTGGCGATGGCCAACTCCGGGCCCGGTACCAACGGCAGCCAGTTCTTCATGGTCTACCGCGATTCACTACTGCCGCCCACCTACACCGTGTTCGGCACGATCAGCCAGGCGGGGCTGGCCGTGCTCGACCAGATCGCTGCAGGCGGTGTCGCCGGCGGCGGTGACGACGGTGCGCCCGCCAACGAAGTCACCATCACCACGGCGCGTCGAGACTGAGCTAGACCGCGCGCTCGACGTAGGTGCGGGCCGCCCGCCGAATGGAGTCTTCGGTCGGCGTCGGGTGCCAGCCGAGTTCGCGAGTGGCCTTGGCGTGACTGGCCGGTGAGGTCAGTTCCACCAATCGAGCGCTCTGCATGCTGATCGGGAAGTCGCGACGCATCAGCGATCCGACGGCATCGGACAGTCGGGCAAATCCGTACATCACCGCCATCGGGATCCCCAGCCGCGGCGGTCGCGCACCGACGGCCTGCGCAGCGGTGGTAACCAGTTCACGCTGGCTCATGTAGCGCTCGGAAATGATGTAGCGCTCACCGACTCGTCCTCGTTGCGCCGCCAACAGCAGCGCCTGGGCGACGTCGTCGATGCCGACCACCTCCGAGCCGACGCCGCGGACATAGAACGGCATTTTGCCCTGCGCTGCGAGCTTGACGAACATCCCTTGGCGCGGTTGCCAATCGGGCGGCCCGTAGGGATTCGACACATTGGTCACCACGGCGGGAAGCCCATGATCAACCACGTAGGACAGCACCAGGCGCTCGGCTGAGCGCCGCGACTCGATGTAGCTGCCGGCCTGGTCGGCCCAGTTGAACGGGGTGTCTTCGTCGACTGTCTCGCCGTTTCTGCCAACGGCAATCGTGCCGATGGTGCTCAGGAATACGAACCGCTGCAGGTTCGCCTGCACCGCCACATCGAGGACGTTGCGCAGACCTTCGACGTTGGTCTTGAACAGCGGCGCGGGATCTCTCAACTCCGCCCTGGTGTCGACGACGCAGTAGTAGACAACGTCACGATCCGACATGGCCGCGGCGACATCCGCGGTGTCGAAAAGATCGCCGTAGCGCCGTTCGACATCCAGGCCGTCAATTCCTATGGTGGAGCTGGACTTTCGCAGCAGAACCCGCACGTCGGCGCCACCGGCCACCAGATGGCGGGTGACGCAGGCGCCGACGTTGCCGCTGGCGCCCATGACCAGCGCCCGCTGTCCGGCCACGCCCACCTGGTCGCTATCTGATGGCATATAGTCGGCCGCCTAGGCCGCGGACGTCACGCGGTAGACGTCGTAGACCCCTTCGACATTGCGGACCACGTCGAGCAGGTGCCCCAGGTGTTTGGGATCGCCCATCTCAAAAGTGAAGCGGCTGATCGCCACTCGATCACCGGCGGAGGTGGTCACCGATGCCGACAGGATGTTCACCCGCTCGTCGGCCAGCACCCGCGTCACGTCGGACAGCAGCCGGTGCCGGTCGAGCGCCTCGACCTGAATGGCCACCAGGAACACCGACGACGGTGACGGCGCCCAGTGCACCTCGATGATCCGCTCGGCCTGCTGCTGCAGCGAGGTGGCGTTGGTGCAGTCGGTGCGGTGCACGCTCACTCCCCCACCGCGGGTGACGAATCCCAGGATCTCGTCGCCCGGTACCGGCGTGCAGCACTTGGCCAACTTGGTCAGAACGCCCGGAGCGCCCGGAACGGACACCCCGACGTCGTCGCTGCGCGGACGGCGCGGGACCGTCGTCGGTGTCGAGCGTTCGGCCAGATCCTCCTCGGCCTGGTCGATGCCACCGAGCTCGGCCAGCAGTCGTTGCACCACATGCTTGGCGGAGACGTGCCCCTCGCCGACCGCGGTGTACAGCGCCGAGACATCGGCGTAGTGCAGCTCGTTGGCCAGCGCGGCCATCGATCCGCCATTCACCAAGCGCTGCAACGGAAGTCCGCCGCGACGCACTTCGCGGGTGATCGCGTCTTTGCCGGTCTCGAGCGCCTCCTCGCGGCGCTCCTTGGCAAACCACTGACGGATCTTGGTTTTGGCGCGCGGGGAGACCACGAACTGCTGCCAGTCCCGCGACGGCCCTGCGGTGGCGGCTTTCGAGGTGAAGACCTCGACGACTTCGCCGTTTTCCAGCTTGCGCTCCAGCGCGACCAGCCGACCGTTGACCCGGGCGCCGATGCAGCGATGACCCACCTCGGTGTGCACGGCGTAGGCGAAGTCCACCGGGGTGGAGCCGGTGGGCAGCGTGATCACGTCTCCCTTCGGCGTGAACACGAAGATCTCTTGTACCGCAAGGTCGTAACGCAGCGATTCCAGGAACTCACCGGGGTCGGCGGCCTCTCGCTGCCAGTCGAGGAGTTGACGCATCCACGCCATGTCATCAATCTCGGCGGCGGCATGCAAATGCGGCACGCCGTTGCGGCCCTTGGTTTCTTTGTAACGCCAATGCGCGGCGATGCCGTACTCCGCGGTGCGGTGCATGTCGCTGGTTCGGATCTGCACCTCCAGCGGTTTGCCCTCCGGCCCGACGACGGTGGTGTGCAGCGACTGGTACACCCCGTAACGCGGCTGGGCGATGTAGTCCTTGAACCGGCCCGCCATCGGTTGCCACAGCGAATGCACCACGCCGACAGCGGCATAACAGTCGCGGGTCTCGTCGCACAGGATCCGGATGCCCACCAGGTCGTGGATGTCGTCGAAGTCGCGGCCCTTGACGATCATCTTCTGATAGATCGACCAGTAGTGCTTGGGCCGTCCCTCCACCACGGCGTTGATCTTCGACCCGGTGAGCGTCGCGACGATCTCGGCGCGGACCTTGGCCAGGTAGGTGTCACGCGAGGGTGCGCGTCCGGCGACCAGCCGCACGATCTCCTCGTACTTCTTGGGATGCAGGATCGCGAACGATAGATCCTCCAACTCCCACTTGACCGTGGCCATACCCAGCCGGTGTGCAAGCGGGGCAATGACTTCCAGTGTTTCGCGGGCTTTGCGCGCCTGCTTCTCCGGGGGCAGGAAGCGCATCGTCCGCATGTTGTGCAGCCGGTCGGCCACCTTGATCACCAGCACCCGCGGGTCGCGCGCCATCGCGGTGATCATCTTGCGGATCGTCTCGCCTTCGGCGGCGCTGCCCAGCACCACTCGGTCCAGCTTGGTCACCCCGTCGACGAGGTGGCCGACCTCGTCGCCGAAGTCCTGCGACAAGGCCTCCAGGCTGTAACCGGTGTCCTCAACCGTGTCGTGCAGCAGGGCGGCCACCAGTGTGGTGGTGTCCATACCCAGCTCGGCGAGAATGTTGGCCACCGCAAGCGGATGGGTGATGTAGGGGTCCCCGGAATGCCGTAGCTGGGTCGCGTGGCGCTGCTCGGCCACTTCATAGGCCCGCTGCAACAACGTCAGGTCGGCCTTCGGGTAGATCTCGCGGTGCACCGCCACCAGCGGCTCGAGCACTGGGCTGATCGTGCTGCGCTGAGCGGTCATCCGCCGCGCCAACCGGGCGCGCACGCGGCGCGAGGCACTGGTGGAAGCTTTCAGACCGATCCCGGGCTCACCCGATGGCGCGATGTCGGCGAGCTGCAACGGCTCGGTGGCCGGCTGAATTGCCGTGCCCTTATCATCCGCCACGTTCGTCACCTCCGGAGCCTCAAGGATATAGCCCGCCGCGCTGTGCGCTAGAGAACCGCAACGCTGTGCACCGGCAGCGGCGCGACCAGCTCACGGCCGCCCAGCCCGGCCAACTCGATGACCACCGCCGCGGATGCCACCCGCGCGCCGGACTGCTCGAGCAGCCGGCGCGCCGCCACCAGCGTGCCACCGGTGGCCAGCACGTCGTCCACGACGACAACGCGGCGGCCGCTTAATTCGATCCCGTCGGCGGGAAGTTCCAGGCTCGCGGTGCCGTACTCGAGCTGGTAATGCTCTGTGCGTACCGGCGGCGGCAGCTTTCCGCCCTTGCGGATCGCCAGCACACCGGTGCCAAGCCGGGTGGCGACCGCGCCGCCGATCAGAAACCCACGCGCGTCGATAGCGGCGATCAGGTCAGCGCCGGACGCCACGTCGGCCAGGGCGTCAGTCACCGCCGCCAGCCCGCGGCGGTCGGCGAATACCGGAGTCAAGTCCTTGAACTGGATTCCCGCCGTGGGGAAATCGGCGAGTTGCCGGGTCAGCGAGGCGATCAGATCAGCTGCCGAGTCGCGGTCGGCCCCGTTCACCGCTCCAGGACCCATCGGTCCATGTTCCAGCCGGCACCCCACCGGCTGGGGTTGGCGCCGACGGCATACATCTTCTTCGACGCCAGCACGGTGCGCTGCTGGCGATACAGCGGCAACGTCGGCATTCCGGCCCACAGCACCGGCGCGCTCTCGGCCAGCAGCCGGACCAGGTCGGCGGGGTCGGCTGAGACCGCCAACGCACCGATGATGCCGTCGACCTGACCGTTGGTGTAGCCGGACAAGTTGTTTCCGTTGCCGGTGTGCAGGGCGTAGGCGTCGATGGCCGACGACCCCGTCGATCCGCTGCCGGTGGCACCGCCGGTGCTGGCCAGCAGTACGTCGATGGCGCCGTCCTTGAGCGGTTGTGGGCCAACGGAATCTGAGGTGACGTCGGAGACGGTGATGCCGGCCGGGCCGCAGCCCTTGGCGATCGCGCCGACGATGGCGGCCAGTCGCGCGTTGGGCCCCCGATAGCCGATTTTCACCGCCAGCGGCTTGCCGGCCAGCGCAGCGCGCGCCGCGTCGGGGTTCGATTTGATGAACTGGCCTGCCTCAGGGACGTTTTCGGCCTGACCGATGGCGTCGTCGACCGTGGTGTGCAGCCGCGCGTTGGAGATCGGCGTCGCGGCGTCCCGCGCGATCACGTCACGCGGAGTGCAGGAGGCAAGTGCACGGCGGGCCGCGATGTCCGCCAGCGGTCCGCGCGGCGCGAAGATCAGCTGCTCGATGCCGTCCGACGGCGCGTCGGTGCGGCGGTAATTGTCGGGGGTGGCCAGCGCCCCCGAGGAGCCGGCCGCGACGTCGACGACATCTGCGCTCTTGGCGTTGACCCGGTCCTGGATGTCGGCTTTCTGCGGCCACACCGTGACGCGCCTGGTCATCGGCTTGGCGCCCCACCAGCGCTCGTTGGCGACGAGCACTACTGCGCCGCCGTCCAGCACCGATTCGATCCTGTACGGTCCCGACGATGGGAAGTGCTTGGCGATCGCGCCCGAATCAGTGCCCGCCTTGAGGTTCCAGGTGGTGTTCCACAGCTGCGCGATGCGCGCGATGACTGGTTGGTTGTTGCCCAGCAAAGCGCCAGTCGCGTCGACGCCCAACTCCTCGCTGATGACATGCGACGGCAGAATCGCGGTCGCGGTGAACAGCTGGTTGTAGTCGACGATGTTGCGGTCGGGAGCGAACGTCACCCTCGCCTTCTTCTGTCCCGGTTGGCAGTCGATCGAGGTGATGTCGACGTAGCCCGCCTGGCTGGCGGCGTCGAAGCCGGGAAACCGGCCGGACTGTGCCGCCCACGTCAACACCAGGTCGTCGCAGGTGGCCGGCTTGCCGTCGGAGTAGACCGCGTTGTCGGCGATCTGGTAGTCCAGCACCAGCGGCGAACCGCCGACTATCGAGATCGTGCCGAAGTCGTGGTCGGCGACCACCTGGCCGTCAGGGCCGTGATAGCCGAATCCGGTCAACGTACGCGCGAAGGCCTGCGCTCCCGCCGACGCCGCGCCGCCAACCGTGTTGGTGTTGTAGGTGTCCAGCGCGCCGTCGACGACGTAGTCGATCTGTCCTGCGGCGCTCCCGGAGCACGCCGTCAACACGCCTGGCACGGCCGCCGTAAGCACGACGACCAGCCAGCTGACGGCCGCCCGCCGACGCCAGGCAATCATCGGGCTAGCGTTTGTTCTTGCCGGTCGGACGCGCGTGCCGGCCGGCGGGCTGCCGAGCGGGGCGCGCGCCCGGGGCGGGCTTACTCGGCGCTGCCTTAGCGGTGGCGGCCAACGACCCGCTCGCCCGCTCGGTGGGCCCGTCCTCGTCGTCCGACTCGGCACGCGCCCGACCTTTGTCCGGAGCCTTTCCTGCTTCCGGACCGCGGCGCCTGATCACCCGGCGGGTGTGCGTGCGGACCAGCTCGGTGCGCTCACGCAGCGTGACCAGCAGCGGGGTGGCGAAAAAGATCGACGAATAGGTGCCGACGACGATGCCGACCAGCTGCACGAGCGCCAGGTCCTTCAGCGTGCCGACGCCCAGCAGCCACACGGCCACCACCATCAACGCCAAGACAGGCAGCGTCGAGATCAGGCTGGTGTTGATTGACCGCATGAACGTCTGGTTGACCGCGAGGTTGGCCTCTTCGGCGAAGGTGCGCCGGGCGGTGTGCTGGAAGGCGTGGGTGTTCTCCTCGACCTTGTCGAAGACGATCACGGTGTCGTACAGCGAGAAACCCAGGATTGTCAGCAGGCCGATGACGGTGGCCGGGGTCACTTCGAAGCCGACCAACGAGTAGATCCCGGCCGTGACGGTCAAGTCGAAGACCATCGTCGTCAGCGCGGAGATCGCCATGTAGCGCTCGTATCGGACGGTGATGTACAGGCTGACCAGCACCAGGAACACCACCAAGGCGATGACCGCCTTCTTGGTGATCTGCCCGCCCCACGTTGAGGACACCGCCGAGTCAGAAATGGCCAGCTTGCTGGGCTGACCGTCGGCGCCCTTGGGGTGGAACTTGTCGAACAGCGCGTTGCGAAGCTTTTCGGTCTTGTCGTTGGGCAACGTCTCCGACCGAATCTGCACGGTTGCCGACGAGCCGCTACCGACGATGACCACGGATTCCGGGTCGTGGCCCAGCGTGTCTCGGAAGACCTGCTCGACCTGGCTGACGGTCACTGTGCCGGTCCCGCCGGCGGCAGGCATCGACATCGTGGTGCCGCCCTTGAAGTCGATGCCGAAGGTGAATCCGCGGATCAGGATGCTGGCGATCGCGATCCCGACGATCACCCCGCTGATGCCGTACCACAGCCGGCGACGGCCAACGACCTCGAACGCACCGGTACCGGTGTAGAGGCGCGAGAGGAAGCTGTGGTGCGGCAACGAGCCGGTGTCATCCCCGCTCGGGCGGACCACCCTTGCGGTGTCCGTGCCGATTTCGACGGCAGTGGTGTCGTCGGTGCCGGTCGTGTCCGCCATCTCGCTACCCCCGTCCCGTCGAGTAGGCCCCGGCGGTCGCGGCCCGCCGCTCGCGCGCGATCTGCTGGACCGCGCCCAGCCCGTTGTATACCGGCTTTGCCAGCGTCTTCGAGTTGCCCGCCAGGTAGAGCAGCGGCCAAGTCACCAGGAAGACCACGACGGTGTCCAGCGCCGTCGTGAGCCCCAGGGTGAACGCGAACCCCTTCACCTGACCGATGGCCAAAAAGTACAGCACGGCGGCAGCCAGGAACGTGACGGCGTTACCCGACAGGATCGTCTTGCGGGCGCGCCTCCAGCCGCGGGGAATCGCCGACCGGAACGATTTGCCTTCGCGGATCTCGTCTTTGATGCGCTCGAAGAACACCACGAACGAGTCGGCGGTTGTGCCGATACCGATGATCAGACCTGCGATACCGGCTAGGTCCAGGGTGTAGTTGATATAGCGCCCAAGCAGCACCAGGATCGCGAAAACCATTGCGCCAGAAGCACCCAGCGACAAGGCCGTCAGCAGTCCCAGGGCGCGGTAGTACAGCAGCGAGTACAGCAGGACCAGTCCCAGTCCGATCGCGCCGGCTATCAGGCCCGCGTGCAACGACGTCAATCCCAGTGTCGCCGAGACGGTTTGGGCTTCTGAAGACTCGAACGACAGCGGCAGCGAGCCATATTTCAGAACGTTGGCGAGCTCACGCGCCGAGCTGGCCGTGAACGGCGGGTCTCCACCGGTGATCTGGGTGCGGCCGCCGGGAATCGCCTCGCGGATCTGCGGGGCGCTCACCACCTTTGAGTCCAGCGTGAAGGCGGTTTGCGTGCCGATGTGGGAGGCGGTGAAGTCCGCCCAGATGTTGGCCGCCCCGCTTTTGAACTGCAGGTCGACGACGTAGCCGCCGCTGTGCGGATCCATCCCCGAGCTGGCGTTCGCGATCTGATCGCCGCTGATGATCGAGGGCGCCAGCAGGTAGGCCTGCTTGTGTTGGGTGTCGCAGGTGACCAGTGGCAGGTTGGGATCGTCGTTGCCGGCCAGGATGTCTTCCTGGAAGCACCGGGTG
>DASXJI010000283.1:0-4143 GCA_036497495.1 Mycobacterium sp. | reverse complement strand
CAGGGTGGGGATTCCGGCGCGTATGCCGGCGGCGGTGGTGCCCGCGCCGCCTTTGTGAACGACGGCGTGGCAGGTGGGAAAGATGGCTGCGTGGTTGACGTCGCTCACGATTTTTACGTGGTCGACATGGGGGATGTGGCGAAAGTCGCTTCTGCCCGAGCAGATCAGGGCTCGTTCGTCTAGCTGCGCGCAGGCGGTGCTGATCAGTTCTACTGTGCTCGCGGGAGATTCGAGCGGCATGCTGCCGAAGCCGAAGTAGATCGGTGGTGTTCCAGCGGCAATCCACGACAAGACGTCGTCGTCGTTATCCGTCGGCAACTCCATTGTCAGCACGCCGGTAAAGGGTCTTCGGCCAGCCCAATCCCCCCACTCCGCTGCCAGTCCAGGGAAGCAGAACTCGTCGTAGGCCTGGATCTCGAGCGATCCGCGTTCGGCGATCCGTCGCGGTGACGGGCCTGTTGTCTTGGGCAGGCCTAATTCAGCGCGCTGCGTGTCCTCGGCCTGCTTCGTCATGCGCCAATATATCCACCAGGCCATCGTCATTGCTGAGCGCATCAGCGGTGAGGGCAGTCCCGGAATGAGCTGGCCGTTGACGCACAGCGGGAAGTAGTGCAGTGCGGCCAGCGGAATGTCGTAATACTCCGCGACATTGGCGGCGACCTCCTGGAAAGGCGCGCCCGTCACTAGCAGGTCGGCCCCGTCCGCCAGCGACGTCAGGGTCTTGCTCATCTCCGCCCAGCCCCGGGTGTTGAACTCTATAGCTTCGCGGGTCGCGTGCACCAACTTGATCGGATGGTGGATCTTCCAGAAGTTGCGGGCGAAATCGTTCGGCTCCAGTTGCCACTGCGGCCCGGAGGCGACCGCCGCAAGCCCGGCCGATTCGACGAAGCCAACCAGGTCGGGCGGGACCGCCATGACCACTTCGTGGCCGCGGCGCAGAAGCTCCAGGCCAACGGCGGCGCAGGGCTCGACATCGCCGCGAAGTCCATAGGCTGCCAACGCAAATTTCATGGGTGGAGCCTCGTTTCTCGTAGAGCGGCGGCGGTGGTAACGCTGGCGGAAGGTTTGGTCATCTGGGTGGCGACGTCCCGGCTTGGGTGAGGTGGTGCGGGGCGAGGATGGCGCGGAGATCGGCGACCAGCGATTCCCGGGTGGCGATCTCGCTGCCTGCGTGCACCCACTTCATCGGATGCCAGCGACGCTCTGCGGAGGTGCAACAGCCGTACGGCCCTCCGCGACGCCGGTAAACGCCGATTTCATGGCCCTTACATAACGGCTAACCGATTCGCTGGCGATCGGGTTTTTCGGGAACACCACCACCAATTGGGTCTCGTTTTCAAGCCGAATCACCCGGATATTGATTCGACCCAGGAGAATTCTGCCGTCGCCGTAGTGCCCGGCATTCAATCCGTCCAATTGAGAGTTGGCGACAGCAGAAAGGGGAGGGATACCAGCCTCGAGGTAGAACATCAAGGGAGCGCCCCATTCAGCTTTCCTCAGCCACGGCGCCAATTCCAGCACCCGATCGAGCGGTACGTCCGCCAGAT
Organism: Mycobacterium sp.; assembly: GCA_036497495.1. Classification (GTDB taxonomy): domain Bacteria; phylum Actinomycetota; class Actinomycetes; order Mycobacteriales; family Mycobacteriaceae; genus Mycobacterium. Next base: position 2,596 of record DASXJI010000283.1, on the reverse strand, counting down.
CTCTACCCGAATCAAAGGATGCCTGCGCGGCTCTGGCCGTCGCACCGAAAGACGACGCGACCGGAACGGTCATCGGCACGTAGCCTATGAACCAGCCTGCTGTCACGAAATCTGCCGGAGTGCGCCGAATATCAATGGGAACAACTCCGTAATACGTTTCAGCGCCCGTCAATTCGTATTCGGCAAGCGCCGCGCACGCGAACACGCCGCCGCAGAACCGGGCCCCGACGGATAGGCAAACGGATTCGAATTCGAGAGTCTGTCGCTTGTCCAGCAGCTGTGCGCCGATGACGTCGCATGGCACGAATGGGTCACCGAGTGGCAGCGGCCAGTCGGGAAGGGTTCCGTCGTTGTTCTCAAAGAATTCGATCCATTCCCTTACCTCCGCGGACTCTAAGGTCAGCGCGGACGTGTGCCGGCGCTGCCGGACGCAGTAAGCGTGATAGCTGCCGGCCTCCGGCAGCGAGATGGGAGCGCCACCTCTCGTCACGGTGGCATACATGACATGGATCTCCGCGTATGCCAAGCTGAAAAACATTGCGTCGGTGTGGAGATGGTCAATGCATACGCAGAATGTGAAGTGGTCGGCGCGCTGAATGATTGCGAAGCGGAAGCAATCCCATTGGAGCGGACTCGGGGTAGCCAGTAGATGGCTTCGCAATTCTGCGGGCGTTATCTCGCCGTACTTGGTCGGGACGAGGTTGATGTCGCTGGCTTCGGCGATGGTCCGATGGACGATGTGTTCGCGATCGGTGTCGTCGAACCAACTGCGGTAGGTGTCGTGGCGACGAAGGTGAGCGTTGATGACATACGTCATGGCACGGATATCGCATCGGCCGGGTATGGACCAGGTTGCAATGACCAACCGTGACATATCCAGACCCCGGGCGGCGTATGCGCGATAGTCACGAAGGTGCTGGGCTTGCGTATAGCTCGCCGGGACAGCGGTTATCGACCCTTGCCGGACTTTCGCGAGGGTCGCCGGCGATGGCTGCCATGACACGAATGAGCCGGGTTCGGGTGCCCAATCGTGGATCATTCCCACTTCCACTTTCGCGACTTCTATCACTCTTCCTCCGAGTCCCTCAGCAGTTGCGGTTCACCGGAGACCTGTTACGCCGGAGCGCCTTCGAGGGCCGCCAACGCTCCGCAAAGGTGGTCGGCCAGACCTCGAATGGTGGTGATATCTGTGGAGCCCACCCGGATGCCTGTTTCCATCTCGATGCGCGTGCGCAGTTCGAGGTAGCCAAGCGAGTCAAGTCCGCACTCGGACACCGGACGATCCAGGTCGATGGAACGCCGCAGAATGAGGCTGACTTGCTCATCCACCAGATGCCGCAGCCGGGTCGGCCACTCTTCCCGCGCCAACGCCGTGAGTTCGGCGCGGAATCTATCTGTGTCCGTGCGGCTTTGCCCCGTGGGTTTGAAGAGTTCAGCGAACGGGCTGCGTTGCCCAAGCGCCACTAACCACGGCATTCCGATGAACGGCATATAGCCGGTGTAGGTGCGGTCGTGCCGTAACAGCGCCTCGAAAGCGTAGGCGCCGTCGTTGGGTGTGATCATCGCGGCGCCATTGCGTTCTGCCAGCGACGCAGCGCGCCCGATCTCACCCCATGCTCCCCATGCGATCGCGCTGGCCGGAAGGCCCTGAGCCCGGCGCCACCGAGTGAATGCGTCTAGCCAGCTGTTGGCCGCCGCGTATGCGCCCTGACCAGGCGAGCCCACCAGCGCGGCTGCCGAGGAGAATGAGCAGAACCAGTCGAGCGGCTGGTTGGTGGTTGCCCGGTGCAGATGCCAAGCGCCGTACACCTTTGGCGCCCAGCCGCGATCGATGAGCTCATCGGTGATGTTGGGCAGCGTGGCGTCCTCGACCACCCCTGCGGCGTGCAATACCCCGCGCAACGGGAGTCCGTTGGCGGTCGCCACGGCCACCAAGCGTTCGGCTGTCTCGCGCTCGGTGATGTCGCCGCACGCCACCACGACGTCGGCGCCGATTGCGCGAATGAGCTCGATTGTCTCGAGTGCCTTTAAATTCGGTTGAGAGCGGGAGGTCAACACAATGCGCCCGCAGCCCGCCGTGGCCATCTTCTCGGTGAGGAAGAGCCCAAGCGCGCCCAAGCCCCCGGTGATCACATAGGCGCCGTCACGACGGAAAATCGGAGCCTGCTCCGGTGGTAGTACCGCAGTGCGAGACCCGGCCGGCGGGACGTCGAGCACAAGTTTGCCGGTGTGCTCGGCCGCGCTCATGACCCTGATCGCGGTGGCCGCTTCGACTAGTGGGTAGTCGGTGTGCTTCGCGGGAGGCAATTCCCCATCCACTACTAGCCGGAACACTGTGCGCAGCAGCTCCCCGACGCGTTGGGGGCGGCCGATCGACAGCATCGCCAGGTCGACATAGTGGAACGTGAGGTTGCGGTGGAACGGGAAGAGCTCCAGCCGGGTGTTGCCATAGACGTCGCGTTTGCCGATCTCGACGAACTGTCCGCCGATGGCCAGCAACTCGATTCCGGCGCGTAGTGCTGTGCCGGTCAAGGAGTTGAGCACGATATCCACGCCGTAGCCGTCGGTATCGCGGCGGATCTGTTCGCCGAAGTCC
>DASXJI010000282.1:0-4242 GCA_036497495.1 Mycobacterium sp. | reverse complement strand
CTGATGGACAACGATTTGATCGACGAATCCCTGCTGCCCGAAGCGCGCCGCATGCACCAGCTCATCGAGGATCTGCTGTTGCTGGCACGTTCGGATGAAGACGCGATGGAACTACGCCGCGACGACGTCGACGTCGACGATCTGCTGCTGGCCGAGGCGAGCCGGCTACGCGCAATCGGATCAGTGCACACCGTGACCCACATCCAGCCGTGCCGCACCGTCGGCGATCGTGGCGCCTTGGCCCGGGTGATCCGCAATCTTGTCGACAACGCTGTGCGGCACGCCTCGAGCACGGTCACCATGGATTGCCGCCCCGTGGCGGGTCACGCCCTTATCATCATCGGCGACGACGGCCCCGGCATCCCCGCCGAAGACCGAGCGCGTGTTTTCGAACGGTTTGTTCGCCTCGACCCCACCCGCACCCGCTCGTCGGGGGGATCGGGCCTCGGCTTGTCCATCGTCGAGCAGATCGCCCGGTCCCATCACGGCACCGTCGCGGTGGGCGACGCGGCCCACGGTGGCGCGGTCTTTACCCTCACACTGCCACTGGCACAGCAGGATTCGGCCGGCACAGATTATGGGACTGGGTCGCTTCGGAGTCGGTAGCCGGCGCCGCGCACGGTTTCTATGGTGGCGACGCCGAACGGGACGTCGATCTTGCGGCGCAGATAGCCGATATAGACCTCGACGACGTTGTCGTCGCCTTCGTAGTTCGAATCCCACACCGACCGCAGGATTTCGGACTTGGTGACCACATCTCCCTTGCGGCGCAGGAGGAATTCCAGCACGCCGTACTCTCGCGGAGTCAAGGTGAGCACGGCGTCGCCGCGGGTCACTTGTCGACGTGCCGGATCTAGCGACAGGGTCCCTGCGGTCAGCACGGTCGGGCGTTCGGGGGCGCCGCGTCGCAACAGGGCCCGTAGTCGCGCCACCAGGACCACGAAGGAGAACGGTTTTGTCAGGTAGTCGTCGGCGCCGATGTCGAACGCGTCGGCCAAGTCGTATTCGCCGTCCTTGGCCGAGAGCATCAACACCGGTGTCCACACCTGACGGGTCCGCAGCTCCCGCAACACCTGATATCCGCTCAGCCCGGGCAGCATGATGTCGAGCACCACCACGTCGAAATCTCCGGTGGCGGCTGCCGCCAATCCGTCCACGCCGTCGTGTTCGACGTCGACGACGAATCCCTCGGCGGCCAGACCGCGGCGCACCGTCTCAGCGAGCCGGGTTTCGTCCTCGACCAACAGAACGCGCACGACGCCTCCATCTCCGGCTCATCTACCCGGTGAACCCAGTAGAGCAGAATCCTCGACCGCCATCGATTCCCTTCTCAGCGTCTCCACAGCCACCGACCGTCAGGCTGCTGGCATGTCCGACGTCAGAGGCGCCATCCTCGACAGGGTCTGGGACGCGATCGCCGGCCCGGCTACCGCGTCGACGTTTATGACTGTGGTCATCGTCGCTGCCTTCGTCCTCGGTGCCCAGGTGTTATCCGAGCACCGGCAGGTCGCCGCTGCGCTGCGCGTCGCGGGGCTGCTCACGGTCCTGACCGGACTCATGCTCGCGATCCACCGCCCCGGATGGGTCACCGAACTCGACACGGCGACCACGTCCTGGGTGGTCGCGCACCGATCCACGGGGTTCGACGTGGCCGCCTTGGTGATCAGCGACCTGGGCAGCCCGGTCGCGACCGCGGCCGCCGCACTGATCTGCGCGGCGCTGCTGTCCTGGCGGGCCCGGTCGAGGGTCGCGGGCATCGTCGTGATCGGTACGGTTTCTGCTGCGGCGCTGGCCAGTACCGCACTCAAAGCGGTGGTCGATCGGCCCCGGCCTCCGCTGCAGTGGCATCTGGTCCTGGAGACCGATCCGTCGTTCCCGTCCGGTCATGTCACCGGCACCGCGGCGCTGCTCGGCATCACCGCCGTCTGCGTCGGAATGGGCCGCAGCCGCACCGTACGAGCCTGGCTGGCGGGTGGGGTGGTCACCGGCGTGCTGATCATCGCCGCCACCCGCATCTACCTCGGTGTGCACTGGCTCACCGACGTCACCGCGGGGGCGATCCTGGCCGCGGTGTTCGTGACCATCGGCGCCGCCGCATTCGGGGCCCTGCACGCCGGGTCGGGCCCACACGGCGTGCCGCGGGTCGCCGCGTCGCCCGGTGAAGACCCGGCGGTGACGACGTACGGCGCCGGGCTCGTGACCCGCGACACCCGCATCGCGGCGGACCGCGACGGTGCGCGCTGCGCGAGCTCGCGTGACATCGGTGAACCCCATCTCGAGGAGAAGCCGTGAGAACGCGCACCATTCTTGGCGTCGCAACCGTTGTGGCCACAGCGGCGGTGCTCGCTGGGTGCGGGGCCAGCGGGACCGCCCCGTCAGGCTCGGCCACCCTCAGCAGTAGTACTGCCGCAGCGCCGGCTCCCGAGACCAACCCGGCTGGCGACATCCCCGATAACCAGGTGTACGTGCCGTTCACCCCGCCCACCGGCCTGTTTACCGTGTCGGTTCCCGAAGGGTGGGCCCGCAGCACCGACGGGGCCGCGACCATCTTCACCGACAAGTTGAACACCGTGCGCATCGAGACACGCGCTCGCGCCACCGCCCCCAATACCATGTCGGTCAGTGTCGACGAATTACCGGCCATCGCGTCGTCCACCCCTGATTACAGTCCCGGGACGGTAACTGCGGTGCAACGCAAGGCCGCTCAGGTCATGCTGATCACCTATCAGGGCGCCTCACCCCCGAACCCGGTCACCGGCAAAACCGGGACCGACGCGATCGAACGCTACGAGTTCTGGCGCGACGGCCGCGAAGTGATCCTGACCCTGTCCGGCCCGGTCGGCGCCGACAACGTCGACCCGTGGCGGACCGTCACCGATTCCCTGCAGTGGCGGTAACAGCAGAGCCGGCGACACCGCCGGCGCTGGAAGCCCGGTCGCTGTACCGGTTCTACCGTGTCGGCGATGAGGAAACCCTTGCGCTACAAGGGGTGTCGCTGAGGCTGGAGGCTGGCGAGTTCGTGGCAGTCGCCGGGCCCTCCGGGTCGGGCAAGTCGACCTTGCTGGCATGTCTGGCCGGCATGGACAATCCCGACGGCGGCAGCGTGCGCGTCGCCGGCCAGCGGATCAGCCACCGCCCCGAGCCCGAACGGGCCCGGATCCGGGCCCGTCACATCGGCATGCTGTTTCAAAACTCCAACCTGCTCGACCACCTCACCGTGACGCAGAATGTGGCACTGGTGTGTTCCCTGGCCGGACGCGCCCACCGGGCGGATCGGCCCGATCTGCTCAGCCTGCTCGGCCTCTCTGAACGGGCCGCTGCCTATCCCGGCCAGCTCTCCGGAGGAGAACTCGCCCGCGCTGGACTGGCGGTCGCGCTGGCCAACCACCCCGCCGCGCTGCTCGCCGACGAACCCACCGGTGAACTGGACAGCGTCACCGAATCACGGGTGCTGGACCTGCTGGCCGTCGCCGCCGCCGGCGGCACCGCGATCCTCGTCGCCAGCCACAGTCCCGCGGTCGCTGCCGCCGCGGCACGCGTCATACGCCTCGACGACGGACGCGTGTGCTGATGACCAGTAGTCGCGGCGAGCAGGAAGCCGCCATCGACTCGGTCACGACAGACCCGGCCCTCGTCGAGTGCACCAATGTGAGTCGCACTTTCGGCTCCGGTCCCACCGCGGTGCACGCCGTGCGCGATGTGAACTGCCGGATACCGCCCTGGGCGCGCATCGCCGTCACGGGACCATCGGGATCGGGGAAATCCACCCTGCTGCATCTGATCGCCGGACTCGACGCCCCCACCGGCGGATCGGTCCGATGGCCCGCACTCGAGGACAGCCCGCACGCGACCGCGATCGGCATGGTGTTTCAGGGCCCGAGCCTGCTGCCCAGCCTCGACGTCACCGAGAACGTCGCCCTCCCAATGCTATTCGCCGGGCAGGCGCACGACGCGGCGATGAGCCACGCACGCGTAGCACTGGAGCTGGTCGGAATCAGTGAATTGGCCACCAAACTGCCCGATGAACTATCAGGAGGCCAGGCGCAGCGGGTCGCGATCGCGCGGGTGCTCGCCGCCCGCCCAACCCTAATTCTCGCCGACGAACCCACCGGTCAATTGGACCATCACCATGCCGACAAGGTCATCACCGTCCTGCTGGACACCGCGATTTCGATCGGCGCCGCGGTGATCATCTCCACCCACGACCCCGCCGTGGCCGCCCGGCTACCTGACCACTGGGTG
>DASXJI010000281.1:0-14600 GCA_036497495.1 Mycobacterium sp. | reverse complement strand
CTGCGGGACCGGTGCGGCCCGGCGATCCGCTCGCATCAGCTACGGCGGGAGATCGTGACCACCATGCTGGTCAACGATCTGGTCGACACCGCCGGCATCAGCTACGACTACCGGATCACCCAAGACACCGGGGTGAGTCCGGTGGATGCGGTACGCACTTACGCCGCGACCGACGCCATCTTCGGGATCGAGCAACTGTGGCACAGCATCCGCGCGGCTGGGCTGCCGGTCGCGGTGTCCGATGAGATGACGCTGGCTACCCGTCGGCTGATCGACCGTGCCGGGCGCTGGTTACTCAACTACCGCCCCCAACCATTGGCGGTGGGCGCCGAAATCAACCGATTCGCAAGGAAAGTGGCAGCGCTGACGCCGCGGATGTCGGAGTGGCTGCGCGGTGACGACAAGGCGATCGTGGAGAAGGAAGCCGCGGAATTCGTCAGACAGGGCGCGTCAGCGAATCTCGGCTACATGGTAGCCGCCGGGCTGTACCGGTACAGCCTGCTCGACATCATCGACGTCGCCGATATCGAGGACCGTGAACCGGCCGAAGTCGCCGACACCTACTTCGCGCTGATGGACCGGCTCGGTACCGACGGTCTGCTCACCGCGATATCCAAGCTTCCGCGCGCTGACCGGTGGCACTCGTTGGCACGCTTGGCAATTCGTGACGATATCTACGCGTCGCTGCGCTCGTTGTGTCTCGACGTGCTCGCCGTCGGTGAGCCGGATGAAACCGGCGAAGAGAAGATCGCCGAGTGGGAGCACACCAGCGCATCGCGAGTGGAGCGGGCCCGGCGGACGCTGAGCGAAATCCATGAAAGCGGTCAAAAGGACTTGGCCACACTGTCGGTGGCGGCGCGCCAGATTCGCTCGATGACGCGCACCAGCGGGCGAGGAGCAGCGGGTTGAGCATGCTACTCGGTTTCGTGGCGCCGGTCCCGGTCCGATGGTCGGACATCGACATGTATCAGCACGTCAACCACGCGACCATGGTCACGATCATGGAAGAGGCACGCGTTCCGTTCCTCAAACCGGCTTTCGAGTCAGACATCCTCGAAATCGGCCTGCTGATCGCCGACGTACGTGTCACCTACAAAGGTCAACTGCGGCTGGTTGATTCGCCGCTGCAGGTGACGATGTGGACGAAGCGGTTACGGGCGGTCGATTTCACGCTCGGCTACGAAGTGCGTTCGGTTAACGCCGACCCGCTGTCAAAGCCTGCCGTGATCGGCGAGTCGCAACTGGCCGCGTTCAACATCGACGAGCAGCGGCTGGTGCGTCTGACGCCGCATCACCGGGAATACCTGCAGCGGTGGTTGAGGTAGCCGAGCGGGGCGTGTGGCTCGGGCCGGAATCCGTCGCCGCCCAGCGCGCCGATTTGACCGCGTTCGCCGAGCGGGCGGCGCGACTCGACGCCGCCGCGGTCGTCCGATTGCGGACACGTTCGCCCGGGAAGTTCACGGCCTGGGCGTCGACCGGCTTGGACGTGCTGGCCAGCAGGGTGGTGGCCGGAATTGTTCGGCCCGACGACTTGTCGGTTGGCGCAGACGAATTGGCGCGTGGACTGGCTGCTGTCGACAGCACAGGCTACGTCAACCCGGGCTTTCCGATGGATTCGGCGTGGCGGGGAGCACTGCCACCGGACTCGGGCTTCGCCCACCTCGACGATGTGCCGGCCCGCCTGATGCTTGATTTGGCTGAGCGTGGCGGGCAGTTGGCAAAGGAGCACGGCAGCGCTCAGGGGCCGCCGGTGTCGCTGCTGGATCAGGAGGTGATCCAGGTCAGCTCGGCCGAAGGCAGCGTTGGTGTCCCGATGCGATGTGTGTTCGCGCTGACGGCAATGGGTTTTCTGCCACAGTCATCCGAAGCTGTCGGTGCCGACGAGATCGTGCGGGTCCGCGTGCTGCCGGCCTGGTTGCGCATCGATGCGCGATTTGGTTCGGTGTACCGGCGTCGGGGCGATCCGGTGCTGGTGCTGCGCTGACTACGTGGAGTAGTGCAACCACAACGGCAGGATCTCATGGAGGTAGTCCATGAACTTTTTCAGGCCGACGCGGTATTCGACGTAGCCGTAGCGGTCGACCGCTCGCTGGGGAAATGCGATCCCAATCCCGAAGAGTCCAGGAGCCAGAATGCCGTTGTCGGCGTTGTAGTCCAGCTGACCCCATTGTCGGGTTGCAGGCAGCGTTCTGCGCTCCAGGCCGACGGTATATACCGCGCTATCGCATTCAGCGAGTTTGTCCTCGAATTCCGGACCGTCGACCAGACACCGCTCAAGACGGTCCGGTAGCACACCGTCGACGTTCTCTCGCGCCCAGACGGCCGCTCGACCTTTGAGGCCGGAGTCATCGAACAGGATCCAATCATCAAGATAAACAGCATATTTGAGCGGGCTACGATAAAAGTTGATCACTTTCGCAACTGGGTGACGCAGCAGATGCGGCAACACGATCATCGACGAGTGTGAAGATCCGAACACCGCCACTGTGGTGCCGTCCAACGGCTCCGCGGCGAGCCTCTCCGGGTCGAGGGCGACTTCCAGCGAAATCTCTCGCAGATGAGGATAGTTGAGCTTCTTCGGGATTGCCCCCACCGCCAGGATCACATTGGTCGACGTCAGGTCCTGCTGCTCTGTCTCGATCCGCCACTGCCGGTTCTCCAGGACCAGGCCAGTCGCCGTGGTTTCGACAGTGTCCATGCGCTCCCGGAGGCGTTCGGTGATCCACCTGAGCGGGTCAGCGACAAGGGCGAGGGCGCACGTTTCCTCGGGGTCTGTTTCGGTCAGTGGCATCGGGGGTGCTTCGGAGAACCGAAAGGCTTTGGCGCCGTTCAGATATTCCAGGAAAGCACCAGCTTTTGTGTTGCTGGACACCGATCGCCACTTCGCGCCGATGTCTCCGGCCGCGAAGGCTGGATCGATCCAGGCGATGTCCTTGTCGGCTATCCCGCGATCGAGAAGTTTCCCCACGGCAGCGATGCCCGCAGGCCCTGCGCCGATGACCGTCCACGCGTAGGTCATGGGTTAGGTGTAGTGCTTGGCGTCGGGGCCAGCCACGCCGCGGCGTTGGCCGCCAACCTGCCGTCCACCGTCGGTGCGCTGGCCAGCAGGACTTCGCCGTCGGGCAGCGGTAGCGGTTGTTTGCCGGTGTTGAGCACGCAGCGCAGTCCGGCACCGCTGCGGGCGAACGCCAGCGCGTCGGGAGCTATGTCCAGCCAGTCGATACCCTCGCCAGCCAATTTCGCTCGGCTACGGCGTATTTCGAGCGCATGCTGGAAGAACGACAATGTCGAGTCAGCGTCCGCCAGCTGCTTTTCCACGGTCAGTGCGGCCCACTCCGGCGGCATCGGCAACCAGGTGTCAGCCGATGCCGAGAAACCGAACGGGGGAGTGTCGCCGCGCCAGGGAATCGGGATGCGACATCCGTCGCGGCCGCGGACAGTATGGCCCGAGCGTTCCCACGTCGGATCCCGCAGCGCTTCGTCAGGCAACTCGACATTGCCCAGGCCCAGTTCCTGGCCGTTGTAGAGGAACACCGCGCCGGGCAGCGCGAGCGTCACCAGCGCCATCGCGCGCGCCCGATCCAGTCCGACCGCGCCACCGCCGTAGCGGCTGGGTGCCCGTACGACGTCGTGATTTTCCAACGTCCATGTGGGAGTGGCATTTTCGATCGCGGCGGCGGCCAGGGTGTTCTCGATCGAATGGCGGATCTCGGTGATGTCGAATTCGGCTCGCACCATGCGGAAATTGAAACCCAGGTGCAACTCGTCGGCGCGCAAGTACTCGGCCCAGCTGGCATTGTCGAAAACCCAGACCTCGCCGATGGTCACCGCCTCGGGGTAGTCGTCCATCACCCGGCGGATATTGCGGTGGATCGCATGGACATTGGGATGGTTGAACCGAGGGTCTCCGTCGCTGAGCATCCGCGGCCGCATCTCGACATCGGAGTCCGGAAGACCTGGCGGTTTGGCCATTCCGTGTGCGACGTCGATGCGGAAGCCGTCCACGCCGCGCTCCAGCCAGAACCGCAACGTCTTCTCGAGATCGTCGAAGACCTCCGGGTTGTCCCAGTTGAGGTCCGGCTGCTCGACGTCGAAAAGATGCAGGTACCACTGGCCGGGATTACCGTCTGGGTCGTCGACCCGGGTCCAGGACGGTCCGCCGAACACGGATTGCCAGTTGTTCGGCGGCTCCGCGCCACCGGGCCCGCGACCGTCCCGGAAGATGTAGCGGTTGCGGGGCGCGCTGTCCGGTGCGGCCGCCAACGCCTCCTGGAACCAGGGATGCTCCGAGCTGGTGTGGTTGGGCACCAAATCCATCGTGATCTTGATGCCGCGCTCATGCGCCGACGCAATCAGTCCTTCGAAAGCCCCTAAGTCGCCGAACAGCGGGTCGATGTCGCGCGGATCAGTCACGTCATAGCCGTGGTCGGCCATCGGGGACACCATGATCGGGCTGAACCAGATCGAGTCGATGCCCAGTCGTTCCAGATAGTCCAACTGTGCCGCCACGCCATTGATGTCACCGACGCCATCGCCGTCGCTGTCGGCGAATGACCGCGGATACACCTGGTAGAACACCGCGTCCGTCCACCACGGGCGCTGTGCACGCGAGGTCATCAGAACTCCGAGTTGACGAGGGAATGCGCGGCCATTTCCAGGTAGTCGAGCAATGCCTTGCGGTGCACGTCATCGAGGGTCGCCGAGTCGACCGATGCGACAGCGGTATGCATGCAGCGCAGCCAGGCGTCGCGCTCGAACGGACCGATCTGGAACGGCGCGTGCCGCATCCGCAGCCGGGGATGGCCGCGCTGATCGGAGTATGTCCGCGGGCCGCCCCAGTACTGCTCGAGGAACATCCGGAGCCGGACCTCGGCGCCCGCGAGGTCGTCTTCGGGGTAGAGGCGCCGCAGAATTTCGTCCTCGGCGACAAGCTCGTAAAAGCGCGACACGATCGCGTGGAACGTATCTGCGCCGCCGACAGCGTCGTAGAAGGTCTCTTGTGGTTGTTCCATCAGCTCCATTGTGGGCCATGCGCCGAGCGGGCCGCTGAGCGACATATGAACCTTGGCCGCGGGCGTGGCTACCGCCTGTTCACCGGATTGACCAGCGGGCACCGGCAATTTGGCGTGCGCTGGCTGGCGAATCGTGATGGACTGTCTGGCGGAGGACGTATGGCGCAGCGCAAACGCCGCCACCACAGTTCGGGTGCCGCGGCAGGTCTCACCGGGCCCGCGACCGGTTCAACCCTGCGTAGCGTCCAAACCGTCGACACGCATCCACCCGTCGCTCATGACGGCGGATCGATCTGGAATCGCCGGCGGGTGTTGCTGCTGAATTCCACCTACGAACCGTTGACCGCGTTGCCCGTCCGGCGGGCGATCATCATGCTGATCTGCGGCAAGGCCGATGTCGTGCATGACGACCCGACCGGTCCGGTCGTCCACTCGACGTCCAGGTCGATCGCCGTGCCCTCGGTGATTCGGTTGAAGACGTTCGTCCGGGTGCCCTACCGGGCCCGGGTCCCGATGACGCGCGCGGCACTGATGCATCGCGACCGCTTCTGCTGCGCGTACTGCGGGGCCAAGGCCGACACCGTGGATCACGTGGTGCCACGCAGCCGCGGCGGCGATCACTCGTGGGAGAACTGCGTCGCCTGCTGTTCGACCTGCAATCACCGCAAGGGTGACAAGTCGCTGGCCGAGCTGGGCTGGTCGCTGCGTTGGGCGCCGACGTCCCCCAAAGGTCAGCACTGGCGGTTGCTGTCGACCGTCAAAGAGCTCGACCCGGCATGGGCCCGATACCTCGGCGAAGGCGCGGCCTAGCCCGTTGACGATGCGCGACCGCGCTCGCGAATCAACTCTCAGTCCATGGCTTCAGACGACGGGAAACCAGGTTCCGATGATGTTGGCGAGTTCGATATAGACCGGGATGCCGATGGTCACGTTGTAGGAGAAGGTCAAACCGAGCGACGCGGCCAGCGGCAACGTTGGGCTCGCTTCGGGGATCGCCAACCGCTGCACGGCGGGTACTGCGATATAAGACGCTGAGCCGCAAAGCGCCGCGAATAGGATGTAGGTTCCAGGCTCGAAGTTGGTGTGGGTCAGGTAGGCGTAGGTGTGGGCAACGATGATTCCCAGTGGCGCGAAAACGTTGGGTGCCAGTAAGCCGAAGAAGATGAACCCACGGCCGGCGGATTTGAGGTCGCGCAATTTGCGGGCGGCCGTCATGCCCATTTCGAGGAGGAAGAGGCAGAGCGCGCCTTGGAAGGCCGAGATGAAGAAGACGTCGTCGTCGTGGGTGACTTTGTGTCCTTGCAGCGCGCTGACGAAGCCGATGGTGATGCCGCCGAAGAGCAGAAGCAGCCCGGGGTTGAGGAAGACTTCCCGAAACAGCTGACCAGAGAACAAGGGCGGTTTTTTCCCGATTTCTTCGACGTCCTCGGGTTCGGGCCGTTGCCGATTGGTCAGCGAGAAATTTAGCTCCTGGGCGATTCCGCTGTCATTCTCGGCGTCCAGTTGCTGTCCGGGGCGTGGCTGAGCGGCCGCGCCGGGGGCGAACTTCGCCGTCGCCGCCGGCGCACGGTAGCCAGGTTCGCCCGGCATGTTGCCCTCTGCGTCCATTCCCTTATGCCGCAGCCGCGCCACCAGATACAGCGCCACCAGACAGCCCGGGACCTCCATCACGGCGAGCATCACCGGCATGTAGGCGTCGAACGCCAGCCCGGCACTGATGAGAATCGCCACGCAGGTGGCAAACGTTCCGGCCGAGTCGGACCCGTAGTATCCGGCGACGGTGGCCTTGTCGATTTGTCGGAGCGCGGTCAATCGGCTCAACAGCAGATAGGCCAGCACTCCGATCACGAAGTTCACGACAAAGCCGACAACCATGAACCCCATGATCTGGCCGACGCTTGACGCCTTGATCGCGGCGAGTTCTTCACCGCCGTGCCAGCCGATGGCCAACAACAGGTACATCGTCAGGCCCTGATAGAGCACATAGGGAAACTCGAAGTCCACCTTGAGGAGTGGGAGCATAAACCCGAAATAGAAGAACAGCAGCAGCGGTTTGAACAAATTGTGCTCAAAGTTCAGCAAGAATCCATGTACCATTGGCCTCAGCCTCATTTCCGTTATCGTCGACTGTGCTGAATACCTGGTGGGGCAACGTGTTTCGCCTGGTTGTCAACGGGGTGATAAGCGTTTGGGGTCGGGTGTACAGACGAGGCGTTCACCTTCGTCTTCGTCACGCAGCGGCTTGAGATCGACCATCATGGGCAGCAGTGAACTGGGTCGTTGTAGTGCCTAGTGGTGTCGACTCGGTACCTGAAATGATGGATTAGTGGATCCAGTTTGGCTGACGTACGGATCGGCGTCTTCGGCGATCGTGGCAACTGGTCTGGACCAATCGTTGCCGCAGCCGGTCAGCGTCTACGTACCCCTGGTGCGCCAGGGCCGGTTGAGTCGGCGATGAAGATAGCCGGCCATGTCGCGGTTGCGCTGTAGCACAGGAAGCTCCCGTGCGGGCCAACAGTATTGGCCTGTCATATCCAGAGTCGTTGCGATCGGATCGGTCGCGTCTCGATAAAGCTGACGGGTGCCAGGGCGATGCAACACATGTGCCGAGAGTGGGTCGTAGTCGAACTCGCGCACTATCTGCTGCCTATCCAGGACAACTGAAACCGCCGGTATCGGACTACGGGACATGGTGCTAGTACAACATCTGAGCAGAAAGTACGCGATTCGCCTGGGAGATCGCCTGCCGGCTGCTGGAAATTCGCTGGGAGACATGCTCGTGTGTCACATTCTCGCGCCACAACGGGGCTGTGAATCCAACTGCACCCGTCGGTCGCCGGTGGGATACGGTTTGCGTCGTGAGCACGATGGAAATCCACTCGCTGTTTCTGGGCATCCCGTTGTTGCTGGTAATCCTGCTCGTGGCGCTGATCTGGTCACATAAGGGTCCGCACCCGGAGACCTACAAGATGTCAGAGCCCTGGACGCATCCCCCGATCCTGTGGGCCGCCACCGACGAGGTCGTCGGTCACGGCCACGGCGGTCATGGTGCATCCGAGTTCAGCGTGGGAGGTGGCGCAAGTGGCAAGTGGTGAGGTCGCAACCGTCAAGCCCGCCGAGCTGCCCGACGGCTGGGCGATCACGACCAGTGGACGGATCTCGGCTGTCACCGAACCCGGTGAAGTCTCGGTGCACTACCCGTTTCCCATCCACGATCTGGTCACCCTTGACGACGCGCTGACCTACGGGTCGCGGGCCGCAGGTGCGCGGTTCGCCGTCTACATCGGCGACCTGGGCAGCGACACCGGAGCGCGGGCGCGCGAAATCCTGGCCAAGGTGCCGACACCCAACGACGCGGTGCTGATCGCCGTATCACCGGATCAGCACGCCATCGAGGTGGTGTACGGCTCGGGTGTTCGTGGCCGCGGGGCCGAATCGGCTGCGCCGCTTGGGGTGGCCGCCGCGGCGTCGGCTTTTCAGGACGGCAAGCTGATCGACGGACTGGTCAGCGCGGTCCGGGTGATCAGCGCCGGCATCTCGCCGGCGTAGCGCGCTACGGGCGCGGTCAGCTCGGCGATCCGCCGTCGAACTGACGCGCGCGCAGCGATCGCTCGATTCCTGCGCGACCCTCGAGCACCAGGCGGCGCAGTGCCGCGGGCAGCTCCGGATCGGCGAGAAACGCGTCGGCGGCGGCGATGCCGTCGTCGCTGATGTCCCACGAGGGGTACAGGCCGACCACCACCGTCTGCGCCACCTCACTGGACCGGCGTTCCCATATGCCGCGGATCGCGGCGAAGTAACGCGCGCCGAACGGCTTGAGCAGCACAGCCTGACCGGGTTTGACGAAACCGGCGATGATCGATCGCGCGGTGATGTTGGCCAGTGCATCGTCTTCGGTGACCGTCTGCCACGCCGACTCCTTGACCGCCGCCTGCGGTCGCGCCGCCGAGGCCTGCGCGCCGAAGCGCTTACCTGCCGCGGTCGGGTCGCGCTGGACCTCGGCGTCGATGAACGGCGTTGCCGGGCCGTCGGCGTCGATCTCGCCGGAGGCGGCCAGCGCCGTCACGATCCGCCAGCGCAGATCGGTGTCGATCGACAGCCCGGCCAGACCCAACTCGGCGGGGTCGTGATCGAGGAGATCGGCCAGCACCACCACGTGCCGGGTCGACAACACCGATGTGCACAGCGCGTTGACGAACGCCAGTTGATGATCCGATCCCGCCGGCGCGGCGCGGGCCAGCTCGAGTAGCCGGTCGGCGAAAGCCGGCCAGCCTTCCGATTGGGCCCACTCCGGTTTGGCGTAAGAACCGAGCGCGGTCTGAGCCTGCAGCAGCAGCCGTTGCGCGACCCCGACCTCGGTTTCGGCCTGAATACCGCCAGCGACCAGCGACACGAAATGGCGGGCCCGCAGCTCGGCGTCGCGAGTCATCTCCCAGGCGGCCGACCACACCAACGTTCGGGGCAGTGGTTCGGCGATGTCGGCGATGCGATCCAGCGCCGTCTGCAACGACTCGGGATCCAGCCGCAGCGAGCAGTAGGTGAGGTCATCGTCGTTGACCAGAACCAGTTTGCCGTGCGAAACGCCTACCAGCGCAGGCACTTCTGTGCTTGCGCCGCTGATGTCGAGTTCTTCGCGATGCACCCGCACCAGCTTGCCGCTGCCGTCGTCGTCATAGACGCCGATGGCCAGGCGATGCACCCGCGTCTCGCCCGCGCCGGGCGCGGCGCCACTTTGCGTTACCGCGAATCGGGTGAAGCGGCCGTCGGTGTCGGCGTCGAAGTCCGCGCGAAGTGTATTGAGCCCGGTCGTCTTCAACCATTGCCGGCCCCAGTCGGACAGGTCGCGGCCCGAGGCCTTCTCCAGAGCTGCCAGCAGGTCGTCGAACGTAGCGTTGTCGAACGCATGGGCGCGAAAGTAGTCGCGCAGCCCGGACAGGAAGTGTTCCAGGCCGACGTAGGCCACCAGTTGCTTGAGCACACTGGCGCCCTTGGCGTAGGTGATGCCGTCGAAGTTCACCTCGACGGCGGCCAGGTCGGGAATGTCAGCGGCGACCGGATGCGTCGAGGGCAACTGGTCTTGCCGGTAGGCCCAGGACTTCTCGGAATTGGCAAAGGTGGTCCACGCCTCGGTGAATTCGGTGGCTTCGCTCTGGCACAGCACGGAGGCGAAGGTGGCGAAAGATTCGTTGAGCCACAAGTCATCCCACCACCGCATGGTGACCAGGTCGCCGAACCACATGTGCGCCATCTCGTGCAGTACCGTCTCGGCACGCCGTTCATAGGATGCCCGGGTGACCTTGCTGCGAAAGACGTAGTCCTCCAGGAATGTCACCGCGCCGGCGTTCTCCATCGCCCCCGCGTTGAACTCTGGCACGAACAACTGGTCATACTTGCCGAACGCGTACGGCACGCCAAAGTTCTTGTGGTAGAAGCCAAAACCCTGCTTGGTCTGAGTGAACAGCCGCTCGGCGTCCATGAATTCCGCGAGCGTGGCGCGGCAGAAGATGCCCAACGCGATCTCGCCGTTCTCGTCGCGGTAGACGTCATCCCAGCGCGCATAGGGGCCCGCGATCAGTGCCACCAGGTAGGTGCTCATCCGCGGGGTCGTCGCGAAGGTGTGCACACCCCCGTCGGCGCTCACCGTGGCACCGTTGGAGATCACCTGCCAGTGCTGCGGCGCGGTCACTTTCACGTCGAACGTGGCTTTGAGGTCGGGCTGATCGAAGCAGGCGAACATCCGCTTGGCGTCGGCGGTTTCGAACTGCGAGTACAGATATACCTCGCCATCCACCGGGTCGAGGAATCGGTGCAGGCCTTCGCCGGTGTTCGAGTAGCGGCAGTCGGCGTCGACCACCACCACGTTGTGTTCGGCGAGGCCGCTCAGCGCGATCCCGGTCGACTCGTCGTAGCCGGACACGTCGAGTTCGCGGCCGTTGAGGGTGGCACTGCGGACGGTGCCGGCGGCGATGTCGACGACGGTATCGGCGCCGGCCAGGGCATCGAACGTGACGGTCGTGAGGGAGCGGAAGGTGCGCTCGCCTGCTTTGCCGTCGCCATCGGTGAGGTCCAAGTCGATTCGGTAATTGTCGACGGTGACCAGCGCGGCGCGCTCGACGGCCTGGTCACGGGTGAGGTTGGGGAGTGCCACGTGTCCAACTTAGGCGTCTCAGTCGCGGCGCCGGGAATTGGACCGTCGCGGCTAGGGTTGTGCTGGACGGCTAGTCGACCGTTGACGAGAGGATTCCGCATGTCTGAGAAGTCAGTTGCCGATTTCTGGTTCGATCCGCTGTGCCCTTGGGCATGGATCACCTCCCGCTGGATCCTGGAAGTGGAAAAGGTCCGCGACATTCAAGTGAACTTCCAGGTCATGAGTCTGGCGGTGCTCAACGAGAACCGTGAGGGCCTGCCCTCGGAGTACAAGGAGAAGCTGGCCAAGGCGTTTGGCCCGGTGCGGGTGGCGATTGCCGCCGAGCAGGCCCACGGCTCCGAAATCCTGGCGCCGCTGTACAAGGCGATGGGCACCCGCATTCACAACGAGGGCAACAAGGACCTCGACGACGTCATCAAACAGTCGCTCAAGGAGCTGGACCTGCCGGCGGAGCTGGCCGACGCCGCTACCAGTGACGCCTACGACGAAGCGCTGCGTAAGAGTCACCACGCCGGGATGGACGCGGTCGGCGATGACGTCGGCACGCCCACCATTCACATCAACGGGACGGCGTTCTTCGGCCCGGTGTTGTCGAGGATTCCGCGCGGCGAAGAGGCGGGCAAGTTGTGGGATGCGTCGGTGACATTCGCGGCCTACCCGCACTTCTGGGAGCTCAAGCGCAGCCGCACTGAGGCCCCCGAGTTCGACTAGAGCCGGTCGGCGGTGCAGGATCTCGGTCATGCGCGTCTACCTCGGCTCTGACCACGCCGGCTACGAACTCAAACAGCAGATCATCGGGCACCTGAAAGAGACCGGGCACGAGCCGATCGACTGCGGCGCCTTCACCTATGACGCCGAGGACGATTACCCGGCGTTCTGTATCGCCGCAGCCTTGAAGACGGTGGCCGATCCGGGCAGCCTTGGCATCGTGTTGGGCGGATCGGGCAACGGTGAACAGATAGCCGCCAACAAAGTTCCCGGAGCCCGCTGTGCGCTCGGGTGGAGCGTGGAGACGGCGTCGCTGGCCCGTCAGCACAACAATGCTCAGCTGATCGGCATCGGTGGCCGTATGCACACGGTGCCCGAAGCGCTGGCCATCGTCGACGCGTTCTTGACCACCCCGTGGTCGAAAGCTCAACGGCACCAACGGCGTATCGATATTCTCGAGGAATATGAGCGCACCCACCAGGCGCCGCCGGTCCCCGGCGCCAACAGCGGGTAGGCGGCGTGCCCGAAGGGCATACCCTGCATCGACTGGCCCGGCTTCATCAGCGGCGCTACGCGGGTGCTCCGGTACGGGTGTCCAGTCCGCAAGGCAGGTTCGCCGCGGCATCGGTCGACGGGCTGAAACTGCGGCAGGCCTCCGCGTGGGGAAAACATCTGTTTCATCACTACGTCGGCGGGACGACGGTGCATGTGCACCTCGGGCTGTACGGCAAGTTCACCGAGTGGCCACGATCGGCCGAAGAAGCGATGCCCGACCCGGTCGGGGCGGTGCGGATGCGAATGGTCGGCGCCGAGTACGGCACCGACCTTCGCGGGCCGACAGTGTGTGAAGTCATCGACGAAGCGCAGGTCGCCGATGTGGTCGCCAGGCTCGGCCCCGATCCGCTGCGTCGCGATGCCGATCCGGCGTGGCCGTGGGCGCGGATTAGCAAGTCGCGTAGGCCAATCGGCGCGTTGTTGATGGATCAGACGATCATCGCCGGCGTCGGCAACGTCTACCGCGCCGAGCTGCTGTTCCGTCATGGCATCGACCCGTATCGGTCCGGTCTGGCGATCGGTGACGCGGAGTTCTCCGCGGCCTGGACCGACCTCGTGGAGCTGATGAAAGTCGGGTTGCGTCGCGGCAAGATCATCGCGGTGCGGCCTGAGCATGACTACGGCGCACCGTCATACGGCCCGGGTCGGCCACGCACATACGTCTACCGTCGCGCCGGTGAGCCGTGCCGAGTATGCGGAACCGCAATCCGCACAGCCGAATTGGAAGGGCGTAACGTCTTCTGGTGCCCAAGCTGCCAGACGTGAACGAGCGGCCATTGCCGGCTTCTCATCAGGTCAATAGGAGCCGCTGGGCCAGCGCATAGCCTCGGGGCGTAGCTATTAGCCCATGAACAAGTTCGCAAGCAGTGCGATTGCGTCGGCAGCGATCGCCGCAGCGTTGGGATTGGCGGGTCTGGGCGGCAGCGCCGAGGCTCACGCGCTACCGGGACTGAACTGGTGCCCGGGTGACTTCTGGGACCCGTCGTGGGGGACCAACTGGGACTGGAGCAGCTGCCACGGCAATGTGACAGTGCCCCCGAACAACATCACCAACGGACCGACAATCATCAACCGGCCACCGCCGATCATCCGGCCCCCCGGCGGACCCGGTGGCCCGGGTGGACCCGGGGGACCCGGCAACCCCGGTGGGCCCGGCAACCCCGGTGGGCCTGGAGGACCCGGCAACCCCGATGGACCTAGTGGACCCGGCGGGCCGGGTGGCGGTGGCGGACCCGGTGGACATGAACCGGGTGGCGGTGGCCACGGTGGGCACGGCGGTGGCCATGGCCCCGGCGGACCTGGCGAGCCGGGCGGTCCCGGCGGTCCGGGTGGGCATGACCCTGGAGGACCCGGTGGACCCGGTGGGCATGATCCCGGAGGTCCCGGTCAGCCCGGTGGGCATGATCCCGGAGGTCCCGGTGGGCATGATCCCGGCGGACCCGGTGAGCCCGGTGGGCATGATCCTGGGGGACCCGGAGGACCGCCTGCGGGCACCGAGCCCGGTGGCCCGGGTGGACCCGGAGCGCCTGGTGGTACGGAACCCGGTGGTCCGGGCGGACCCGGGGAGCCGGGAGGCCACGGATCTGAGAGTGGGCCGGGCCCCTCTGGGCCGGATGCCAACGCGCCTGCACCGGACAGCGGCTCGTCGGCTCCCGATGCCGGCGCTCCCGCACCTGACGCCAGCGGACCGTCGGACAGCGGTGGACCCTCGATGGGATCCGGCGACTCGGGCGGGGGCGGAATGTCCGGAGGCAACTCAGGTGGCGACTCGGGCGGCGGCGATTCGTCGAGCGGCGGCTCGGGCGGCGGCGATTCGTCGAGCGGCGGCTCGGGCGGCGGCGACTCCTAGCGCTGAGTAAAACCGCATCAGCCCAAGCCGTTTGGCGAAGGTGGGTGCGGTTTAAGCGTCAGCGTTACTCAACCCCGAGGACCGCATAGATCTCGTTGCTCATGACGACGCTGCGGGGGTCGGCGTTGGCCTTGGTCGGGTCGAAATGGTTCATCACGTAGGCGTAGCCGATCCGGTTCTCCAGGTCGACGAAACCGAACGAGCCGCCGAGGCCGCCGTGGCCGAAGATCGACGGGTTAGGTCCGTTGACGCAGCGCTGATTGAGCATGTAGCCCAGGCCCCAGCCATGATCGGCGACCCGCGGGCCGAGAACCAGATCGCTGTCCAG